>NZ_CP031312.1:300000-397862 GCF_004799685.1 Halobellus limi | reverse complement strand
TGCTCGTCCACCTCCGCGATCAGCGCACCGTCCTCGCGCACCTGCACGTCCCAGGCCGGCGGGACGACGATCGTGCTCTCGTCGCCCTCGACGATCGCCGGTCCGGCGAGCGTCTCGCCGGGGGCTAACCGGCTCCGTTCGTACACGGGCGTCTCGTGGACGCCGTCGGCGAACGCCGCCTCGCGGGCCCCCTTGTTCGCGTCCCCGTCGCTGTCGTACGCGATCGACGGGGCGCTTCGGGGGACGGTGGTCGTCACGCGGCAGTTCACCAGTTCGACCGGCTCTTCGGCCCGGTACCCGTACGCCGATTCGTGTGCCGCTGCGAACCGCTCGCGGGCCTCGTCGGCGTCGAACGGCCGGTCGACGTCCACGGTGAGCTCGAAGCTCTGGCCGCCGTATCTGAGGTCCGCCGCGTGCGTCACGTCGGCGCGCTCACGGTCGCTGACCTCCGAGAGCAGTTCCTCGGACAGTTCCTCGTACACCGCGTCCACGTCGTCGGGGTCGAGGTCGGAAAGCGACCGCTGGTAGGTCCGCACCGCGTCGCGCTTCTCGTCGGCCGCGAGCAGGCCGTACGCCGACAGGACGCCCGAGGCGCGCGGGATCACCACCCGATCGATGTCGAGGCCGTCCGCGATCGAGATCGCGTGCATCGGCCCGGCGCCGCCGAAGGCGACGAGGCCGAACTTCCGGGGGTCGTAGCCCCGCTCGACGGTTACAGAGCGGATCGCGCGGGTCATATTCGCGTTCGCGACCCGGTAGACCCCGCGGGCGGCCTCCAGTGCACTGTCCATCCCCGCCTCGTCGGCGAGATCCGCGAGGACGTCGTGGGCGGCCTGGGCGTCGAGGGACATCTCGCCGCCGAGGCTGGTGCTCGAGCCGATGTATCCGAGGACGAGGTTCGCGTCCGTGACGGTCGGCTCCGTCCCGCCCTTCCCGTAACAGGCGGGGCCGGGTTCGGCCCCGGCCGAGCGGGGCCCGATCCGGAGCGCGCCGCCGGCGTCGACCCACGCGATCGACCCGCCGCCCGCGCCGACGGTCTCGATGTCGACCATCGGGGTCTTGATCGGGCGGTCGTTGATCACGCCCTCGGTCGTCCGTTCGGCCTCCCCGTCGCGGACAAGGCTCACGTCGCTCGACGTCCCGCCCATGTCGAAGGTGACGAGTCCCGCGAGGTGGTCCCCGTCGCCGGCCGAACGGTCGCCGTCGTCGTCTTCGGGGTCGCCGTCTTCCCGATCATCGCCGTCGTCACCCGCCATCGCGCTCGCGCCCACGACGCCCGCAGCGGGCCCCGAGAGCACGGTCGTGACGGCGTTTCGCCGGACGGTGTCGGCGTCGGTGATACCGCCGTTGGCCTGCATTATTCGCGGCTGGGGGACGCCGTTCTCCCTCGCGCGTTCGGTCAGGTGGCTGACGTACCGATCGATCGCCGGTCGAACGTACGCGTCGACCGCGGTCGTGGACGTCCGCTCGTACTCTCGGAACTCCGCGAGGACCTCGTGTGAGGCCGACACCGGCACGTCGAGTTCCTCCCGAAGCGCCTCCGCGACGCGCTCTTCGTTCTCGGGATGGGCGTAGGCGTGCAGGAGCGACACCGCGACGGCCTCGACGTCCGCCTCGCGGATCTCCGCGGCGATCGCACGCACCTCGTCGTCGTCGACGGGCCGTTCGACCCCCTCGGTCGTCGTCCGCTCGGAAACCTCGTACCGGCGGCGTCGGGGCACCAGGGGAGTCGGCTTCTCCGCGTCGAGGTCGTACAGCGACGGCCGGTCCTGGCGACCGATCTCGAGGACGTCGCGGAAGCCCTCGGTCGTGACGAGCGCGGTCTCCGCGCCGTCCTCTTCGAGGAGCGCGTTGACCGAGACGGTCATCGCGTGGGAGAACTCCGTCAGCGTCTCGGGATCGATTCCGGCCTCCTCGCAGGCCTTCTCGATGCCGGCCATCACGCCCTCGCTCTGGTCCTCGGTGCTCGGGACCTTCGCGGTCACGAGCTCGCCGCCGAGCGACAGCGTCACGTCCGTGAACGTGCCGCCGACGTCGACGCCGATTCTCCGCTCACCCATCTACAACACCCCGGCCACGTCGAGGATCGTTCGGACGCCGAGCCACACGACGACGATCGTCACGACCGCGCCGAGCGCGTTCGCGACCGGCCCGTTGGTGTACTCGCCGAGGAGGTCCTCTTGGTTCATCGCGTAGATCAGGAAGATCGCGACGATCGGGAGCAAGATCCCGTTGACGACCTGCGCGAACACGATGATCTCGACGGGGCTGCCACCGAGGAGCACCGAGAGGACGCCGACGCCCAGGATCGTCCCCCAGACGGCGCGGAACCGCGTGCTCTGCAGGTCCGAGTCCCAGCCCAGCGCGCCCGTGGTCGCCCACGCGCCCGCCAGCGGGGCCGTCGTCGCGCTGGTGAACCCGGCCGCGAACAGCCCGATGCTGAAGAACAGCTCGGCGTAGGGGCCCGCCAGCGGCCTGAGCTGTTCGGCCATCCGACCGACGTCGCTGATCTGCGTCCCCGGCTCGAAGGCGGCGGCCGCGGTGACCATAATGGTGATCGTGATCACGCCGCCGACGACGATCGAGAGGATGGTGTCGGTCCGCGAGCGGCCGATGTCCTCGGGCCCGTCCCACCGCTCCTGGACGTTGCTCGCGTGCAGGAACAGGTTGTATCCGACGATCGTCGTGCCGATGAGCCCCGTGATGAGATACAGCGACCCCGAGGGGACGCCCGGGACGAACCCCATCGCGATCGCGCCGAAGTCCGGGCCGATGAGGGCCGCCGACGCGACGAACGAGAGCGCCATCACGGCGACGAGGCCGACGAGGGCCCGCTCGATCAGTTCGTACCGCCCGGTGTACAGGAGGACGCCGGCCACGAGCCCCATAACGACTCCCCACACCGTCGAACTCACGCCGGTGATGGTCGCCAGTCCCGCGGCGCCGCCGAGGATGTTCCCCGCCTCGTAGGCGGCGGTCCCGATCCCGATCGCGCCCACCACGAGGAAGATGCTCACGTACTCGACGGCCTGGCTGTCGAAGCGCTCCCGCAGCGCCTCGCCGAGTCCCTCTCCGGAGACGAGGCCGAGTCTCGCGCTCATCTCCTGGAGGACGATCGTCGCGACGATGGAGAACGCGATCGTCCACAACAGCGCGTAGCCGAACTGTGCTCCCGTCACGCTCGCGGTCGTGACCGTCCCGGGACCGATGAACGCCGCGGCGACCATCGCGCCCGGACCGACGGATTTGAGTCGTTGGATGAGATTCATTGTCGGTGGATTTGATATCCAGTGTCACGGTGCGAGTAATTCTAAAAAAGGCTTGTTGAGACTCTCGTGCATCAGTTCATCGGCCGTGTGAGAGCTGTGCATCTTCTCATCTCCCGTGTGAACGATGTCAAAGTGACGAGTACCGCCACAGCGCTCGGTGTCTCCCCTCGGACAACCGCCGCGGAGTCAACGCGCACGTTCGGTGAAGAGCACCTTCGAGACGCTCTCTTCGATCTCGACCTCGAAGGGGAGATCGACCACGCTCCCGCGGATGAACCGGACCATAAACCACCGCAACTGCTCGGAGGGGAAGACGACGTGGTAGCTCCCCTCCTCGGCCCGTCGAACGGTCAGAAACCCACACAGCGAGAGCCACTCGAGGACGTCTCCGAGCGAGTCGAACCGCTCGGCGTACTCGGAGGCGTGGTACCGCGCCACCTGATCGACCGTATCGAGGAACTCCTCGTTTCGGTCCGTCGAATCCGCCACCTGCGTCAAGAACGCGTGCAGCAGATCCACGTCCAGGAGGACGTGTTCGCCGGTCGAGAGCATCTCGTAGTAGGTCTGGAGGTGATCGCTGTCGCTCGCTCTCGCGGAGTCGAAGTTCGCCGCGTAGAACGCGATCGCCTCGCGGACCACCTCGCTTCGGCTCTCGTCGGTCTGTTCGGTCAATCCTTCGAGCGCGTTCTTGGCGTCGTCGTCGAGCGACACCGTGACCCTGTCCCCTGGCATAGTTCGTGTCTTCACCGGATCGACTTATACTATGCTACGCGGCGACGGGGGGCGACCGCAGCGGCGCTCCACGTCCGTACGGCCGAGGGTGTGGCACCGCCGTACGGCCGACAGTATGAATACCACGTAGTTCGACCGACGACGTATCATCAGACAAGCTATGCGTCCTGTCTCGCACGCCGGTGGTGCTGCCCGACACTCCGCGTTCGTCTCCCGGTACCGCACGGGCCGGATCAGACGCCCCAGTACCTCACGCTGATGGAGCGGGAGTCGCTGTACTTCACGGGCCCGTTCGAGACGGAGATCAGGCCGACACGCGTCGAGATGAGCGACGACGAGGTGCTCGTCCAGACGCGCGTCTCGGGGATCAGCGCCGGGACGGAACTGCTCATCTACCGCGGCGAGGCCCCGACGGACCTCCCCGCCGACGAGACGTTCGAGACCATCGACGGCGACCTGTCGTTCCCGCTCCGGTACGGCTACGCGGCGGTCGGAGACGTCGTCGCCGTCGGCGACGCGGTCGACGACGCGTGGCTCGGACGGTCCGTGTTCGCGTTCGACCCCCACGAGACGCGCTTTTCGATCACCCCCGAGAACCTGCTCCCGGTCCCGGAGGATGCGACGCCCGAGGCGATGGCGCTGTTCCCCTCGGTGGAGACCGCGACGTCGCTCGTGCTCGACGGCCGGCCGCGGATCGGCGAGGAGGTCGTCGTCTTCGGCGCGGGGGTCGTCGGCCTCTGTACCATCGGGATCCTCTCGTCGTTCCCCCTCGACCGCCTCGTCGCGGTCGAGCCGATCCCGGACCGGCGCGAACACGCGCGGTCGATGGGGGCCGACGTCGCCGTCGCGCCCGATCGGTTGGACGACGTCCTCGACGCCGACGTCGAATCGCGAAGTGATGCCCCCGACGGCGTCGACCTGGCCTTCGAGCTCTCGGGCCGACCGGAAGCACTCGACGACGCCGTCGACGCCGTCGGGTACGACGGCCGCGTCGTGGTCGGATCGTGGTACGGCGAGAAACCGGCCACGCTCGACCTAGGCACGTCGTTCCACCGGGACCGCATCTCCGTCGAATCGAGTCAGGTGAGCACGCTCGCCCCCGAGACCCGCGGCCGGTGGACGAAGGACCGGCGGGCGGCGACCGCCCTCGATCGCCTCTGCGAACTCGACGTCGCCTCGCTCGTCACCCACCGGCTCCCCTTCGCCGACGCGTCGGAGGCGTACCGCCTCCTCGACGACCGCCGGGACGGGGTGCTGCAGGTGCTTTTGACCTATCGGTGATATGCGACGGACGAGTGCCGGTGACCCGCAACGGAAGATTGCTGGTGACCTACCAGTGATATGCAACGAGAACCACGAATTACTATGACACGGACCGACGCCGACGACGGGTACGAACTGACCGTCACGAGATCGTTCATCGCACAGCACTACCTGACAGTCCCCGACCCCGGCCCCGAGGGAGTCGTCCACAGCCACCAGTTCACGGTCGAACTGCGGTTTTCGGGGCCGACCCTCGGCGAGTACGGGTACCTCGTCGACATCGACGCCGTCGACGCGCTCCTCGACGACCTCGAGGCCCGCTACCGCGACGCGCTGCTCAACGACCTCCCCGAGTTCGAGGGGCTCAACCCGAGCATCGAGCACTTCGCCCGACTGTTCGGCGACCGCGTGGTCGAGGCGCTGGCCGATCCCAACCCGACGGGGCTGACCGTCCGGATCTGGGAGGACGACGTCTCCTGGGCCAGCCACAGCCGCCGGCTCGGGGAATGACGGCCCCCGGTCGGTGGTCGGGCCGATGAACCACGCGCGACCTAGATACCTCGAATCGAAGCGTTCGGTCGACGACCGGGCCCTCTCGCGACGCGTTCGGGAGCGCCTGCTCGCCGCGCTCCCGTCGGATCCCCGAATCGTCGAGGCCGGGTGCGGAACCGGCGTCACGGTCTCTCGGCTCCGCTCGTGGGGGATCGATTCCGGGCGGTACCTCGGCGTCGACACCGACGCGCGCATCGTCGCCTTCGCCCGCGACGTCCGCCCGAAGGCCCTCCGGCGTCGAGGGTACCGCGTCGCCGCCCGGACTGACCGGACCGGTTCGCCCGACGAGACGGACTGGACCGGTCCGACCGGCCGGCCCGGCGCCGGGTTCACGGTCGCCGATCTCGACGTCGCGTTCGCGACCGCAGACGCGCTCGAGACGCTCGAAGCCGTCTCAGACTGCGACCTGGTCCTCGCCCAGGCGTTCGCCGATCTCGTCCCGCTCTCCCGGTTCGTCTCGGCGGTCGAATCCGCCCTCCGCCCGGGCGGGCTGGCGTACGTCCCGATCACGTTCGACGGCGGGACGATCTTCCAACCGGACCACCCGGCCGACGACGCCGTCGAGGCGGCCTACCACGCCGCGATCGACGCCCGACGGGGGAGAGACGTCCGCGCCGGCCGTCACCTGATCGAGCTCCTCGGCCGGCGCGCGGGGACGCTTCTGGCGGTCGGAAGTTCCGACTGGATCGTCCGCCCGCGGGGTTCGCGCTACCCCGCCGACGAGCGGTACTTCCTGTCTCGGATCCTCGGGTTCGTCGAGGAGGCGGTCGGCTCGTCGTCTCACTCGGTCGACGGCTTCGACTCGTGGCTCGCGACGCGTCGGGAGCAACTCGCGGCGGGGTCGCTGACGTACGTCGCGCACCAGTACGACCTGCTGTATCGCGCGCCGGAGCGCTGATCGGTCCGAAACGCGCTCCCGACCGGTACGTTCTTTCGTCCGCTTCGAGACGGTTCCAACCGATGGCGCTGCTCGGATTCCTCCCCAATACGCCGCTCGTGAACGGGACCGTCGTCCTCCTCGCAACCGGATTGATCTGGATCGGGAGCGGGTGGCTCGAGACGTCCGCGGAGCGGCTGTCCGCGCACTACGGGCTCCCGGCCGTCGTTCAGGGATCGATCGTCGTCGCGATCGGATCCAGTTTCCCGGAGCTCTCGAGCGTCGTGGTCGCCGCCCTCTCGGGCGTGTTCGACATCGGCGTCGGTGCCGTCGTCGGCTCCGCGATATTCAACATCCTCGTCATCCCCGCGTTGTCGGGACTCGCCGCGGCCGACACGCTGGAGACAAACCGGACGCTCGTGTACAAGGAGGCGCAGTTCTACATGATCGCGGTGTCCGCGCTGATCATCACGTTCGCCTTCGCGGTCATCTACGTGCCGGTCCCGGACGCACCGCCGCTCGTGGGACGGATCACCCGGCCGCTCGCTGTGGTCCCGTTACTCCTCTACGGGCTGTACCTCTTTATCCAGTGGCAGGACGTCTCCGATCACGGCGACGAGGGCGTCGTCGACGCGAGCATCCGCCGGCAGTGGTTGACGCTCGGCGCCGGCCTCGCGCTGATCCTCGTCGCGGTCGAACAGCTCGTGGGGAGCGTCGAGTCGCTTTCGTCCACGTTCGGGATTCCGGAACTGCTCGCCGGGGTGACGATCGTCGCCGCGGCGACGAGCCTGCCCGACCTGCTCGTCAGCGTCCGGTCGGCCCGCAACGACAACAGCGTCACCAGCCTCGCCAACGTGCTCGGCTCGAACACCTTCGACCTGCTGGTCGCGATTCCGATCGGCGTCCTCATCGCCGGGAGCGTCACGATCGACTTCGCGACGGCCGTCCCGATGTTCGCGGTTCTGACGCTGGCGACCGTCGTGTTGTTCGCGATGATTCGGACCGATCTGCGGCTCAGTAAGGCCGAGTCGTACGGGCTTTTGGTGTGCTACCTGCTGTTCGTCGCGTGGCTGATCACCGAGGTGTTGGGAATCACGGCCGTCCTGCGATAACCGATCGTCTATATACTTTTAATTGGAAATTCGATTTATTATAGTTCTACAAATATATCCTTCTCTCGATAAAGTCTCAAATTCGATCTTATTTACGAATACCCCTAATTTAGACGCTACTTATTCGATCAGATCATATTCATATAAAAAATATATACATCTATTTTCGATTACTACTCTGTTTTCTCATTTCTCCAATAATATATAAAACAACCAGTACCGTTAAGTGTTACCGTGTTCTGGCTTGTCACGGAGGTCCGCTATGTCAGGGGACGATACCCTATTCGTTCGAGAAGCGACGGGGCTAGTTCGAGACTGGTCCTCGTACGACGCAGGAATATACGCGTTCCTGTCGGTAAACATCGTCACGTTGGGCTTCTACATCTGGACGTTCAACGCGTTCATCCCCCAGGGAAGCCCGATACTGGCGACGTTGATCGCGGTCGTCGCGATCACGTTACAGAACGTCGTGTACGCGACGCTCGTGGCCTCGATGCCGCGCGTCGGCGGCGACTACGTGTGGCAGAGTCGGCTGTTGAGCGGGTTCTGGGGGTTCTTCCTCTCGTGGCCCGGCTGGGTGTTCATCCTGTGGCTGTGGGTGCCGATCTACGGTTCGATCCTCTCGTGGCTCGTGCTGGGGCCGGTCTCGGCGCTCTTCGGGTTCGTCGAACTGGCGAACTTCTGGAACTCGAGTCTGGGGCTCTTCGCCTCCTCGATGATCGTCGTGGCGTTCGTGTTCATCTACGTGAGCCTCGGGATGAAGTGGTACGCGCGGATCCAACAGACGCTGTTTTACCTCGGCGTCGTCGGCCTTCTCATCTTCGTCGGCGGGCTGCTCACGACGAACCCCGCACAGTTCCAGTCGGCGTTCGACTCTCAGATGGCCGCGTGGGGGATGGACACGACCTACAACGGCATCGTCGAGGGAACCGAAGTTAGCTTCGCCTCGCTTTGGAGCCTCAACTGGGGGGCGTCCTACAAGCTCTTCCCGATGCTCCTGTTCTGGATAATGTGGACCGTCTGGGGTTCGACCCTGTTCGGCGAGGTCCGCGAGGCGGGCGAGTTCAAGAAGATGTTCGGCGTCTTCGAGGGTGCGCTGATCGCCGCGGCCGGACTCGCGATCGTCCTGTGGCCGCTCTTCGATTCCGCGATCGGGTACACGTTCTACCAGGCGCTGAACTACAACTACTTCGTCGGCGCGGGCGCCCAGCAGTGGCTCTCCTCGCCGACGACGCTGGCGGCGATCGCGATGGGCAACGGCGTCCTCGCGAAGCTGATGGCGATCCTGATGGCCGGGTGGTTCTTCGCGTGGTCGGGGACGGTGTTCCTCTCCTCGACGCGCGTCATCTTCGCGACGGCGTTCGACCGGACCATCCCCGAGGTCTTCTCGGAGGTCAAGGGACGGTACAACACGCCCATCTACGCGATCCTGCTGATGGCGATCCCGGCCGCGATCCTCACGGTGATCTACTTCTTCGCTCCCGGCTTCCAGACGCTGACCCTGGCGGCGACGTTCGCGATCGCCGTGACGTTCCTCGGGTCGACGATCGCCTGTATGCTGTTCCCGTGGCGGCGCCCGGAACTGTTCTCGAAGAACCCGGTCTCGAAGTACGAGATCGCCGGCGTCCCGGTCGTCTCGATCGTCGCGGGCGTCTACGTCCTGATCCTGCTCTCGGTGTTCTACCTCTGGGCGACCGAGAGCGTCTACGGGCTCAACAACATGCGCTCTATGGGGTTCCTCGGCGTCCTCTATCTCCTCTCGGCGATCATCTACGTCGGGATGAAGTACTACAGAGCCCAGGAGGGCGTCGACCTCGACAACCTCCACTCTGAGATCCCCAAGGACTGATCGCGCCGTCGACGGCGACGCAGAACCGACGGCGTCGCCGACTTCCGCGATATCGGCGTCGTTTTTTTTTGACGATATCGGCTCGCTGTCGCCGCGGTTCTAAGCGCGAACGTCACCCCGGAGAGCCGCTACCCGAGTTCCGGGCGCTTGTACCACTGCTTGTGCTCGCCGACGATAGAGCGCAGCTTCCACCGCAGGCTCTTCGGGTGGTCGTCGATCTCGCTCCGGAGGGCGTCGAGCCGCGAGAGCACCTCCGACTCGTCGATCGGCAGGTCGTTCGATTCGACGTACTCGCGGACCCTATCGAGGCTGTAGGTGACCGTCCGCCACAGCCCCCAGTCGTCGGCACAGAGCCCGGCGACGTACGCCGAATCGACGACCTCGGTGTCGTCGCTTCCGGGTTCGATCGGGTGATCGGTCACCATCGCGACGATGTCGCGGACGTCGCGGTCGCTCACCTCGACGATCTGGAGCTTCGAGAGGAGCAGATCCTCGATGGGTACCGTCGGGTGGTCGATGTCGATCCGGTCGCGCAGGCCCCAGGCGTGACAGAAATCGAAGCGGTCGATGACGTAGTCGGCCTTGCGGTCGTTCACCGGATCGAAGAACTCCAACCGGAACCGCCGCATCGTGTTGAACCGCTCGTTCGCCTCGTAGCCCAGATCCAGCATCAGGTCGGTCATCTCCTCTTCCTCCTCGCGCCGTCCCACGAAGTCGACGTCGCGGTACCCTCGCTTGAACGGCTCCTCACGGGCGGTCTCGGAGTGCCGGTTGATCGCCGTTCCGCCGATCAGACGGACCGTCAGCCCCCGCTCGTCGGCACGCTCGATCACCCGTTCGGCCTCTTCGATCGGATCGGATCGCGGCTCGGTCTGGCTCACGGCGGTAGCACCTAGCTATCGTGTAGCACTACCGCGGCAAATAAATCTACCCCCGGACGAGGCCGACGACGTCGACCTCCGGCGTGAGATCGACGACGGCCCCCTGGAGCGACCCCTCCGAGTAGACGCTTCCGGGGTTGATCGCGGTCGTCTCGCCGATCTCGGCCTCCCCGCGGGACTCGTGGATGTGTCCGTGCAGCGACAGCGGCGGCTGGTACTCCTCGATGATCTCTCGGACCGATTCGCTCCCGACGGGCTCTGTCGACTGCGCGCCGAACTTCGGGCGGAGGTCCTCGTCCAGTTCAGGGGCCTCGTCGAGGCCCGAGTCGTACGGCGGTTCGTGGAAGTTGAAGATCGCCCGGTCGTAATCGTCGATCCCCGCGACGACGTCTTCGAGTCGCTCGCGGAGCTCCTCCTCGGACTCCTCGCGGTCCGTGTCCCACGGCGTCGGGTGCGTCCACCCGGAACTGGCCATCTGGTATCCCTGCCCGACGTCGACGACCTCGCCCTCCACGAGGCGGACGAGCTCTGAGGACTCCCACACCTCGTCGATCTCGAAGGGGTCGTCGTTGCCGGGGCTGGCGTACACGGGCGTGTCGTCGAGCCGCTCCTCGCCGAACTGGATCCACTCTTCGATGCGGTCTTTCATCTCGGAGATGAAGATCTCGTTCTGGCGCTCGTCGGCGTCCTCGGCGTCCTGTAGCGTCTCGTACTCCGCCTGCTCCATCACGTACGGGTAGTAGCCCGTGTTTTCCAGCGACTCCAGCAGGTCGTCGAGTTCGGCCTCGTCGGTGATCGAGTGCTCGTCGCCCTGCCGCGTGTAGGTGTAGCGGTCGCCCTCGTCGACGATCGGGAATATCGCCTTGCCCGTGGTGTCGCCGCCGAGTATCAGCACGTCGGCGTCGTAGAAGTCCGCGCTGTTGACGAACTTCCGCCAACACGCCGTGGACCCGTGGATGTCCGTCGCGAAGAAGAGACGGGTCACCCCCGGGTCTTTGTCCATCCCGGCGCTCTCCCGCGAGGCGTTCTCCTGGTTGAGCTTCTCCTTGATGTCGGATAGGATTCCCATAAGTGGTCCCATCCACTCAGTTGCAAAATAAAAATCTTTGGTGAGAGAACCGCGAAACGGCGTCGTGAAGAGCGGCCTGAGGAGCCTGTGTCGGGCGTTCGCGACTCGCAGAGACACCAGAACGGATTCATATTCGGAGCCCACGGCGGTGGTTCGGGTTCCGGTCCGGGCATCTCGACGGATCCCCGCGTCCGTGTGTCGGACGCGGGGCTATCCCGGGGGCGACCAACTTAGAGTTCGGGCTCGTCGAGGTTCACGTATACGCTCTTCTGACGCTGGTAGTGATCGAGGGCCTCCAGCCCCAGGTCCTTCCCGAAGCCCGACCGCTTGAACCCGCCGTAGGGCGCGTCTGGCATAATCGGCCCGTACTCGTTGACGTACACGAGGCCGGCGTCCAGGTCGTCGGCGGTCTGATGGACGAGCGACGTGCTCTCGGTCCCGATGCCGGAGGCGAGCCCGTACTGCGTGTCGTTCGCGAGTTCGATCGCCTCGTCGTAGCTCTCGAACGTCTGGATCGTCTGGACCGGCCCGAAGATCTCCTCGCAGCCGACGGTCATGTCGTTCGTCACGCCGTCGAAGACGGTCGGTTCGACGTAGTAGCCGTCGGTCAGCTCCGGGTCGTCCGGCCGCCCGCCGCCACAGAGCAGATTCGCCTCCTCCTTGCCGGTCTCGACGTAGTCGGTTACGGTCTCGAACTGGCTCTTCGAGGTCAGTGGCCCCATCGTCGTCTCCTCGTCGAGCGGGTCCCCCAATACGTAGGATTCGGCCGCCTCGACGAACCGCTCGGTGAATTCGTCGGCGATCGATTCGTGGACTAACGCCCGGGAGAAGGCGTCGCAGATCTCGCCGGTGCTGTAGAAGATACCGTCGGCGACGGCCTGGACGACCTTGTCGAGATCCGCGTCGGGGAAGACGATGAACGGGGACTTGCCGCCGAGTTCCAGCGTCACCGGCGCGACCCGGTCGGCGGCCGCGCGCATCACCCCGCTGCCGACGCCGGTGCTACCGGTGAACGAGACCTTCCGAATCTCTTCGTGTTCCGCGATCGCCTGCCCGACCTCGCTGCCCGATCCCGGCACGACGTTGAGCGCGCCGTCGGGGAAGACGCCCGCCGAGAGCTGCGCGGCGCGGACCGTCGACAGCGGCGTGTCGCTGGCGGGCTTCAGGACGCACGCGTTGCCCGCGGCGAGCGCCGGACCGAGTTTCCAGGCGGCCGCCCACAGGGGGTAGTTCCAGGGGACGACCTGTCCGACGACGCCGTAGGGCTCCCGTTTCGTGTAGAGGTGGAGATCCTCTCCTGCCGGTACCTCGCTGCCGCGTTGCCCCCGAATCGCGGACGCGTAGAACTCCAGGGTGTCGATCGCGCCCTCGACCTCGCCGCGGGCCTGCGAGATCGGCTTGCCGCAGTCCAGACACTCCAGCAACGTGAGTTCCTCGACGTGATCCGCTAGGACCTCGGCCCACTCGAAGAGGCGCTCCGACCGGTCGCGGACGGTGGTGTCCTCCCATCCGCCTTCGAAGGTGTCCCACGCCGCGTCGACGGCGTCGTCGACGTCGCCGGCGTCGGACTGTGGGACGTCGACGATCGATTCACCGATCACCGGATCCTCGATCCCCTGTTTCGGTCCCCCGGTGCGGCGCTCGCCGTCGATCCACGCGCCGAACTCGACGTCGGCCGTCGCCTCCCGGTGTTTCGAGCGGTGTCGCTCGGCGATCGTACCACTGTCTGGTCGCGTACTGTCCATACCGGCTGTATCTCTCACCGGTTCAAAAAACTTCTCACGATACGGGTCCGTCCGGATGCAACGAGCGATTGTTGCTTTTTCCATTATATTTATACGTTGTGTTTCTCGAATTTCGTGTGGATGCGACACAACAGCCGCGACTGTCCGACGAGTAGCACAGCCACCCCGTCCGCGCGGAGGGAGGGACGATGAGCCTCGGCGAGTACACCTTCTCGTTCCCGATCTGGGTCGAGTTCGGGAACGGGAAGAGCGAGCGGGCCGGCGAAGTGATCGACGCGAAGGGGTGGGAGAGCGCGCTGGTCGTCACCGACCGGGGTATCAGAACGGCCGGCATCCTCGACGGCGTCGAGTCCTCGCTCGAAGCCGAGGGGATCGAGTACGAGGTCTACGACGAAATCGAGCCCAACCCGACGACGGCGATGGTCCACGACGCCCTGGAGACGCTGAACGCCGGCGACTTCGACGTGGTCGTCGCGGTGGGCGGCGGGAGCGTCATCGACACCGCGAAGTGCGCGACGCTTCTGAAGACCAACTCCGGGGAACTTTCGGAGTACGAGGTGAACGTCCCGGAGGACGTCACCGCGGGCAGTATCGAGAACCACCCGCACCCGCTCATAACGATCCCGACGACGGCCGGGACCGGGAGCGAGGTGGACTACTGGGCCGTGATCACCGCGCCCGACAGGGAGTTCAAGATGGCGATCGGTCAACCCCCGCTGTACCCCGATGGGCCGTACCTCGGCGCCGAGATCTCGCTGGTGGACCCCGAACTGACCGCGTCGCTCCCGCCGCGGCAGACCGCTGCGACCGGGTTCGACGCGTTCTCCCACGCCCTGGAGAACCACGTCGCCGCCGGGGCGCCCGAACTCGTCAAGCCGTACACGAAACACGTGATGGGGCTCGTCCCGGAGCACCTCCCCGACGCCTACGAGACGGGTGATATGGAGGCTCGCGAGCAGATGCTGTACGGGTCGCACATGGCGGGCTTCTGTGAGAACTTCGCCGGATTCGGCGCGGTCCACTCCCTCGCCGAGGTGACCGGCGGGATGTATCCCGAGATCCCCCACGGCGAGGCGATCGCGGTGTTCACGCCGCCGGTGATGCGGTACAACCTCGAGGAGTACCCCGCCCGCTACGCGGAGGTCGCCGAAGCGATGGGGCTCGACACCGACGGGCTGTCCGACGTCGAAGCCGCACGCGAGGCGGTCGAGGCGGTCGAGGCCCTGATCGACGAGGTCGACCTTCCCTCGAGCCTGAGCGAACTCGACGTCGACGAGGACGACCTCCCCGAGATCGCCGAGAAGTCACTCGAGACGATCGAGATCCACGACAACCCCCGCGACGCCGACGCCGAGGACTTGCTCGGAGTCGCCCGCGACGCGTACTGAGCACCATCCCGATTTCTTTCCGTCCGCCGCTCGCATCCGGTAGGGACCGCTCGATTACGCCCGGGGCGCGTCCGCGAGTTCGGACTCCAGCGAGTCGACCACGTCCGCCAGCGCCCGCGGTATCTCACGGTCGAGCACCGAGCCGTCGATCCGGTACGTCGGGCCCGAGACGCTGAACGCGCCCAGCGCGGTTCCATCGGCCCCGGTCACCACCTTCGCGACGCTTCGAAGACCCTCCGTGTAGTACCGGTCTCCAACGGCGTATCCCCGTTCGTCGATCCGATCCAGTTCCTCGAACAGTTCCGCACGGGACGTGATGGTCTGTGCTGTGAGTGCTGGAAGGCCCCTGTCGTCGACGATCGCCTCGACGCGGTCTCTGGGATACGACGCGAGGATCGCGAGGCCGGACCCGGTCGCGTGCATCGGATAGTAGGTGCCGATGTTCGCCCGATACCGCTTCGTCCCGTCGTCGCTCCCGTACTTCGCCCACTTGTGGTAGGACTCGACGACAGTGATGACCCGGCCGTGGTCGTCGACGACGAAGTCGCACTCCTCTTCGGTCCGCTCGGCCAGTTCCTCGACGGCCTCCTTGACCGCCGAGAACCACGGCCACTGCTCGCGGGCGTACTCGCCGAGATTCAAGAACTTGTAGCCGATGTAGTAGCGCTCGCCGACCTTCCGGAGATACCCCGCTCGTTCGAGCGTCGTGAGGTGCTTGTGCGCCGTGCTCTTGGCGACGTCGTGCGCCTCGACGATCTCGTTCGTCCGTGCGCCGCCGAGTTCGCGGATCGTCGAGAGCATCTCCAGCGACGTCTGCGTCGTTTTCACCGTCGATTCGTTGTCGGTCATCGCTTGCAACACCTCCCCACACTGGCATAAAAATTTCGTATATCCGAACGTCGTGGACCGCACCGTCGGGAAACCCGTCCACACTACGAGTACATTAGTTCGTATCTGCCGCCACCGCTGCACTGTTCTGCTGGACGTGCTCCTGCGTGTGCGACCGTCTTCCTCGATTCCGGCACATCTGATCCACTGATGCGGGAGCCGGGTTTCGGATCGGTGCCACACGCATATTTTCAGAATCAGATATCATAATTAAACGATAACGATGAATAGTGTCGAATTCTCCCGTACTATCCAACGCCAGGCTAGGAAGTTGAAACAAATTCGTTCGGTCGACGGCGTTCCACTCGGGCTCTGCGAGTCAGTTCGAATACTTCGAACTGGACGGTTCCGTAACTGAAGTGAGATAACAAACGTACATATATTAGTTTATCCGCGTCGATCTCGATCGCTTCCGGCGGGTCGGGCCAACGACCACCGGCGTCCCCCCGCGGTTGCGTCGGCATCGAACGCGGCGGCGAGGCCGTCCCACAACTCGTCGGTATGTACGAGTGTGAGGAGGCAACGTGGGTGTTCCGGTCGACAAACGACCTGGTTACTCCGAATGGGTTGGAGACGCCTCGACGTGCGCACCGGCGTCGACCAGCCGGGGCGATGCGATTTCGGTGACGACCGACGAAACCGAACCTGCTCTCCTCGTCACCGTCCCGATCCTCGCTTGAGATCGTGAAAACGCTCGTCGCGGCGGGTCGAGCGGATCTGTGCAGGGTCCCACGTCCGCCTCCAAACTGAAACTCGAATTATAATACTGAACTGATATTCTATAGTATCAGTTGTTTCTCCGCTATCGAACCGGAGCAGACGTGGCCGCGAGAAGTCCGAACGAACCGCGTACCCTGGAGACGTTACGACATTCGTTACGATGCCATCGGAGACTCGTACGACCTCCTCTCGGCCAGGTTCGTAAATAAATACAATCTGACACTCTACTGTCTCGGACAGAGAATTTATCAGAGATAGCGTGAAGCTCTAGGAATCCGGTGCGACTCCTCACCAGCGCTCCGGCAATTCGTCGCCGTGCTCGTCGATGAGTTCGACGAGCGGGCGCAACTCGTCGAACGTCGGCCCCCGTGCCACGGTGTCGGCCTCCGTATCCCAGTCGATGACGTCCCGACCGTCCAGCCGCGGGAGGTGATTGTGACGGAGTTCGACTGCGAGCCGTTCCCGTTCGCGGTCGCTCTCGGAACCGGGTCCGTCTCCGCCCTCCGTCGACGTCTCCGAGATGGTCTCCAGTAACTCCGGCAGGGCGATCCGCGCGTCGCTCCCGAGATCGGACTCACAGAAGGCGCGAAGGAGCCGGTACCGCGTCTCGCTTGCGAGGAGTTCCAGCGCCTCCGCGGTCGACAGTTTCTCACCCCCACTCGCCGGACTCATCGGCCTCTCCCGCGTGAGGCGGGTCGATCCACGGTGCAACGCTCCGTCAGTACCTGTGTCGACTCTCGGGACCGCCGAACTCGTCGGGAATTCATTATATCTGGTAGACACTTCCGTGTGAACCCCCATTAGTAACAGCTGTCTACCCGTTGATATGCGGCCGCGTGAGGTAGTTAGACCCGTCATAACGGAGTCGATGCTCGCGATAGGTGGGCGCGGCACGTCGCCGAGAGGCGACCGGAACGACGCGAAGCCAGGTGTTCGCACCGGCCCCGGACCGCAAGTCGGCGTACGTCACTCGGGCACACGCGTTCGACCGTGAATCACGGGGCGCGCCGTGAAATCGGAACGAAAAAATGACTCGCGTCCCGAGCGGCGGGCAACCGATGAAGGGGACTCACACCGCGGCGAGCCGGTCTCGCGTGCGAGCCTGTGAGCTGGCGCGGCGAACGCGCCGT
Source organism: Halobellus limi (assembly GCF_004799685.1). NCBI lineage: Archaea > Methanobacteriati > Methanobacteriota > Halobacteria > Halobacteriales > Haloferacaceae > Halobellus > Halobellus limi. The sequence continues at coordinate 380,387 of NZ_CP031312.1, read as the reverse complement.
GACAGGGGATGAAAGAGCGGCCCGAACAGGCGGTCTACAGGTACGACTGGGAGGACGTTCCGCCGTCTGTCGCCGTCGTCGAGGCGCTCAGCGACAGCACCGGTCGCGACTCCACCGATCTCCCGACGTTGAACGACTCGATCGATCCCGACGCCCTCGATGCGCTGTGCTCGGACTCGACGAACGATCGAGAAGCGGTCACAGTGACGTTCGCCTACGCGGACCATACGGTCACGGTTCTCGGGGACGGAGCGGTGGTCCTGGACCGGGATCGGACGGCCCACCGACTCGATCAGTGACGGCTCGTCGTCCCGCCGGGTCACTCACTCCGGAATAAAAACGCCCGCCGGTCCGACGGTCGCGTCGGTTCGTAAAGGGGGTGGGTGGGGGGTCGTCGGACGACGGACGGGAAGAACACGGCTCCACAGACCCTTCGTTAGACTCTCTTTAATGACCGTTTTCGAACGGATTAGATCGCCGCACCGTCGGCCGTACGTTCCGGCATCGACGTCGGTCGACGTATCGAGGGCGGGGACCTGTGCGCTATCGGGGGTGCGCACGTCGGGATTCGCCCGCTCGCACGCGCTCCGGCGGTCGACCGTGTAACGAAGTTGTAAACGCTGCCACACCGCCCGGTATTTCGCATATAACGAAGAGTGCATTGTGATATCGAGAGACGTATGTCCGATCGAAACGCCTCAACGGCGACGACCCGACAGTGTCGGCGGTGTGGATCGGCAGTCAGCAAACAGTTCATCCGGGTCTTCGGTGTCGACAACACCGTTCACGGGTGCCTCAACTGTCTCACCCGAACGCAGTTGGCCATCGGGGAGGCGGCGGTTCGCGGCGACGGAGAGGCGTCGCCCGAGCGGCCTCGATGGCCGACCAGCGACCTCCCGTGATGTGCGGTGGGCCCGTGTCCCCCGGGTGAGAAACGTTGGGAACTGATAGAAATGCCCGTTCGTCGCCGCTCGTGCTGTCGGACCGCGCTGTCTGATACTGAGTGCTCTCGTCTCGTACCGCCGAGCGCCGGCAACGGGAGTGGCCCTCGGCGGTGAAAAGCGAGAGTACTCAGTACGAAGCCACCGACGTGACGGATCGCCTCGCGAACCGCTGTCGAGTTCGTCTGCCCCGCGCTCGTCAGACGGAACGACTCCCGCGGCGGGGGCAGACGAGGGCCGCTGCGGTCCGACAGGATCGGTGCGTGGATACCCACTGACGCCGGGGTAATCGCTCGCAAACCGGCTATAGTTACTGTATAGTAAGGACCCGCACCGCCCTCCTGGCTCGTACGATGCGATTCGAGCACCACGCTATCGACGACTCGCCGCCGTGTGGGCGCCTCTTCATCTGTGAGCCCACCGACCTGACCGGCGACGGGTACCCCGATCTGATCGTCGGGGGGATGGGTGCGGAAGACCTCCCCGTACTCGGAGACCGGAACGTCCCGCTCCTCGGGCGGCTGTTCCGGCGCCTCGAGGACGACCTGTTCTGGTACGAAAACCCCGGTGCGGGTCGGCACGGCGGCGACTCGGAGTGGACGCGACACGCGATCTCCTCGGCGACACATCTCCACGCGCTCGGAGGCACGCTCGGCGACGTCAACGGGAACGGGCGCCTGGACCTGATCGTCGGGCAGGGGTACGGCCACAGCGACATCTACTGGTTCGAACAGCCGACGAACCCGCGGGACCGGTGGAAGAGACACCTGGTCGCGGACGACTTCTCGAAGTACCACGATCTGGCCTTCGGCGACGTCGACAACGACGGCGAGCCCGAGATCGTCGGTCTCTCCCAGGAGAGCGAGACCGTCTTTTATTACGACGTCCCGGCCGACCCCTACCAGTCGCCGTGGCCGAGTGAGCAGCTGACGGTCGTCAGTCGCGGCGTCGACGTCGAAGGGCTCGCGATCGTCGACATCGACGGTGACGGCGACAACGAACTGATCGCCGGAACGGCGATTTACCGCCACGCAGAGGCGACGGACCGACGGGACCAGCAGTCCGGTCAGCCGGTCGAGACCGATGGCGGCGAATCGCCCGGGCTGGCACCGGAGTGGACGCGAGAACACGTCGTCACCGGGTGGGACTGGACCCGCGTCGCCGTCGGCGACCTCGACGACGACGGCGAACTGGAGATCGTGTTCGCCGAGGGCGACTCGCCGATCTACGGGGAACATATGGGTCGAGTCGGGTGGTTCGACCCTCCGGACTGGGAGCCCCACATCCTCGGCGACGACCTGTACTGCCCCCATACGGTGCAGGTCGCCGACTTCGACGGAAACGGCTCTCCCGACGTCTACGTCGCCGAGATGGGCCTCGGAGAGAACGACGAGTCGGCACAGCACATCCGGTTTCACAACCAGGGCGGCGGCGAGTTCAGAGAGGAGATCGTCGAAACGGCGATCCCGACCCACGAGGCGAAAGCCGTCGACGTCGACGGGGACGGCCGGCTCGACGTCGTCGGAAAATCCTTCGAGCCGAACGTCCACGTGGACGTCTGGTACAACCGGGCCTGATCGCGATCGACCGACAGTACAGCTCGCAGGCCTCGGTCACTCGACTACGATCGTTCGGCCGTTCGTATGGACCTCGTCTGGCGGTTTAGTGAACCTCGTTCGGCCGGTCGTAGCAACCCCGGCGTGAACACGCGCCGGTATCGAGACGCGGTCACGACGAAACTTCGGGGGTCTGCCCCCCGAAGTACGGGGTCGAAGATCCATACGCAGAGGCCAGTACCGCAACTGCGGCGGGATGTCCGGGGTCAAGGGACGCTCGCAGACAGCCGCGGTACGGATGTGAGTTCGGCCATACCGATATTTGCTATAAATCATCTAAATTCGATAAGGTTGCCTTATTCTCCCGAATCTCCGTCGGTCAGACGCAGATATTTTCACATTGTCATTCCGTCTCGACGACGGACCACCGACTGACCTCGACGCTGACGGCACCAGCAGTCACCCGGACGGGCGGTCCAAAGCAGCGCCATCGGCTTTGCGAGGACGCCTTCGCCCACGCGATCGCCCGATCGGGCACCACCGATCTCCCGGCGGGACAGATCGACACAGTTTATAATGGGTAGTCGAAAATCCGGGTGAGACAACCAGTATGAATCCGTCCCAAGTGACTCCCCGGGGCGCGGCACCGAACGCCGACGGGTCGACGGTCTATCGGACCCGTCGAGACCCCGACGCGTCTGCAACCGTCTCGGTCGTCAGGGCTGTCGCCGAAGTCGAAGACGTAACACCGGGCGATCTGCCCGTACTGGGAGACGTGATCGATCCGGAGGCGCTCGACGGCGTGTTCGAAGGCGACCAGCGTGTGGGTCGATCGACCGCCCGATTATCGTTCGACTACTGTGGGTACACCGTCACCGTCACCGACGACGTAGTCGCTCTGGACGTCCGGTGAGCCCGTCCTCGAACGGGGACCATCCGCGTCACCGACCGGTCCCCTCCACCCCCGGGTCCGTCGCGGTCGATGGCCGGTTCGGTCCCGGTGAGAAGTAGGAGCCTCTTAACCCGTACCATTCGGTCGGATCCTCTCGTGACGTTCTGTGGGCGCGTCTCAAGGAGCCGCATTACAATACCCGTTCCAGTGTCAGGGGAGGTATGCATAGTTCCTGTCCGATAGCGCGCGCTTGTGAACGGAGCACCGAGGTGACCGGCGACACCGTTCGAATTCGATCGGACCGTACCGTCGGCCTCCAAGTATGACTTCGATCGATCGAGCGGTCGTCCTCGCCGCGGGCGAGGGTCGTCGGACCCGCCCGCTGACTCGGTATCAGCCCAAGCCGATGCTTCGGGTGGCCGGTCGGCCCATACTCGAATACCCGCTGGACGCGCTCGCAGACAACGGGATCGAGTCCGTGGTCCTGGTGGTGGGACACGGGAAAAACCGGATCCAGAACCACTTCGAGAGCAGCTATCGGACGCTGGATCTCACCTACGTCACGCAGTCGACCCAGCTGGGTAGCGGTCACGCGCTCCAGATGGCGGCGGAGTACGCCGGCGAGACGTTTCTCGTCGTCAACGGCGACAACGTCATCGACGCGACGATGGTGCGCGGAACCGTCGACCGATACGCCGAGTCGGACGCCGCGGCCTGTCTCGCCGTCGCGTCCTCGAACCGGACGGGAGAGTACGGGACGGTCGGGATTCGAGACGGGCTCGTCGAACGGATCGACGAGGACGAACACAGCAGCTCCGCGCGCGTGAACACGGGCGTGTACGCGTTCGATCGGACGATATTCGACGCGCTCGAACGGACAGACTTCGTCGACGGCGAGCGACCGCTGACGGGCGCGATCGACGAACTCACGGGGGACGTGGTCGCGGCGACGCCGAACGGCGTCTGGTTCGACCCGTCGTACCCCTGGGACCTCCTCTCGACGAATCGGACCCTCATCTATTCGCACCCGGACCTCGTCGCAGCCGAGGGGCCCGTCGACGACTCCGCCCGGGTGCACGACTCGGCCGTCGTCGGCGAGAACGTCCTGGTCGGTCCCGACTGTAAGGTGTCCGCCGGCGCCGTCGTCCGTGACGGGACGTGTCTCCACGCGAGCACGACCGTGGGGGAGAACACCGTGTTGGAGGGGTCCATCGTCGGCCCCGACTCGCGCGTGGGCGCCAACGCCGTGCTCCGGGACACGATCGTCGGCGGCGGGGCGACGATCGGCGACGGCACCGTCTCGCCGGGACGGTCGGCGACGGTCGTACTCGACGGCATCGAGTACACCGACAAACGGATGGGCGGAATCGTCGCCGACCGCGCGACGGTCGGATCCAACGTCACGATCACGCCCGGGTGTCGAATCGGGCCACGGGGGAACGTCGCCTCCGGCGTCGACCTGGGATACGACGTCGCCGAGGGCGCGGAGGTGCGGGGATAATGTGCGGGATCACCGCACGCGTCGGCCGCGGCGACGCCGTCGACGAACTCGTGTCGGGGCTCCGGAACCTGGAGTACCGCGGGTACGACTCCGCCGGCATCGCCACCGCGAACGCCGACGGGCTGGACGTCATCAAACGCGCCGGCGAGATCGACGCCCTGTGCGACGCCGTCTCGACGGCGTCGATCCGGGGCCGTATCGGCGTCGGTCACACGCGCTGGTCGACCCACGGCCCCCGACGGACGCGAACGCCCACCCGCACACCGACTGCCTGTCGGAGGTCGCCGTCGTTCACAACGGGATCATCGACAACCACGCCGAACTCAAATCCGAGCTCTCGACGCACGAGTTCACCAGCGAGACGGACACAGAGGTCGTTCCACACCTCATCGAGGAGTTCCTCTCTGCGGGCTATTCGCCTGAAAAGGCCTTCAGACGGGCGATCGATCGCATCTCGGGGAGCTACGCGATCGCCGCCGTGTTCGAGGGGAGTGACACCGTGTTCGGCACCCGGAGCGGGTCGCCCCTGGTGCTCGGCCGGTCCGAGGACCGCTTCTACCTCGCCAGCGACGTGCCCGCCTTCCTGGAGTACACCGACGAGGTCGTCTACGTCGAGGACGGCGACGTCGTCACGATGCGTCCGGACGGCTACGCGATCACCGACGGCGACGGAGTCGCGGTCGACCGTCCGGTCGAGACCGTCGAGTGGGACCCGAACGACGCCGGCAAGGGCGGATACGACCACTACATGCTGAAGGAGATCTACGAACAGCCGACCGCGCTGCGGCAGACGATCCGCGGGCGGAGCAACCAGTTGGACGGCCGCGTGGAACTCGAAGAGCTCCCCCCGGGGGCGTTCTCCGACGTGAGATCGGTCCACCTCGTCGCGATGGGGACCTCCTACCACGCGGCGATGTACGCCCAGACCCTGCTCGCCGAGCGCGGGATCACCGCGCAGGCGTTCCTCTCGGGAGAGTACGGCTCGAACCCGCCGCCCGCGGACGACGGGACGCTCGTGATCGCCGTCTCCCAGAGCGGGGAGACGGCCGACACGCTGTCGGCGATCCGGAGCGTCCAGGGAACGGGGGCGCACACGCTCGCCCTGACGAACGTCGTCGGGTCCACGCTCACGCGGGAGTGCGAGGACACGGTGTACATCCGCGCCGGCCCCGAGATCGGCGTCGCGGCCACGAAGTCGTTCTCGGCGCAGGTCGCGACGCTGATACTCCTGAGCGAGCGGCTGAGCCGGGACGTCCGCGGTGGGACCCCGGCCGCAACGGGCGATCTGCTCGACGCGCTTTCGGTGCTCCCCGACGACGTCCAGCGCGTCCTCGACGAATCGACGGCGGAGTCGGTCGCGAAGGCCTACCACGACAGCGAGTCGTACTTCTTCATCGGCCGCGGCATCGGTCATCCCGTCGCACTCGAAGGCGCGCTGAAGTTCAAGGAGATCACGTACGACCACGCCGAGGGGTTCTCCGCCGCGGAGCTGAAACACGGCCCGCTGGCGCTCGTCACCGACCAGACCCCCGTCTTCGCGGTCTTCACCGGGCGAAACGACACGAAGACCCTGCACAACGTCAAGGAGGTGCGCGCCCGGGACGCTCCGGTGGTCGCGGTCGCCGCAGACGGCTACAGAGAGGTCGACGATTACGCCGACCACGTGCTCCGCGTTCCGGACACCCACCACGACGTCGCCGGCATCCTGGCGAACGTCCAGCTCCAGCTCGTCTCGTATCTGGCGGCCGACGAGTTGTCGCGCCCGATCGACAAGCCGCGGAACCTCGCGAAGAGCGTCACCGTCGAGTGAACGTTCGTCTTTCCGTGTGCGACGGTTTCGGTTTCCTGAACGTCCCAACACGGCGTCGCCCGGGCCGAACGCGGCTCCGTGTTGCGACCGGGGCGTCGGTGCGATCGCCCGTCAGGTCGATTCGACCGTCCGTCAATTTGATAACACCTGCGACCGTTGGTGTAAACGGGACCCTGGTCGCGAGATAATAACAACAGCTTGTGTGCCAGCAACTGTGTGCCACGGTCCGGGTCCCGATTTTACTCGGCGAGCGGAGCGAAAGCTCCGGGGCTTGACTCCGAGACGATTCACCGCGCGAGCGACGCTTCTGCCTTCCGCGGAGCGGAATGGAAGTCCCGAGCGACGACTTTCGTCCGGGGCGTTCCCCGAGAAGGTTCCGCCTACTAAACCGGCTGTCGCCCGGACTGCCGCGTATGGAAGCACGACGCGTCCTGATCACCGGCGGGGCCGGGTTCATCGGCGGTGCCCTCGCAGAGGCCTTCCGCTCGGAAACCGACGTTCGAGTCCTCGACGTCGAACCCGGAGAGGCGCTCCCCGGCGACGTCGAACTGATCGAGGGAGACGTCCGCGACCGGGAAGCCGTCGAGAAGGCCACAGAGGGCGTCGACGTGGTCTTTCACGAGGCCGCGCTGGTGAGCGTCGCGGGCTCGATCGACGACCCGGTCGAGAGCCACGCGATCAACGCCACCGGGACGCTTCGGGTGCTGGAGGCCGCGCGCCGACACGACGCCAGGGTCGTCCTCGCGTCGAGCGCGGCGGTCTACGGCGATCCCGAGGGCGTCCCCGTCTCCGAGACCGACCCGCTCGTTCCGACGTCGCCGTACGGGCTGGACAAGTTGGCCGCCGACCACTACGCCCGACTGTATCACGACCTCTACGGGCTGGAGACCGTCGCGCTCCGCTACTTCAACGTGTACGGCCCCGGCCAGACCGGCGGCGACTACGCCGGGGTCATCGAGGTCTTCCTCGAACAGGCCAGAAACGGCGATCCGATCACGGTGCACGGCGACGGCGAACAGACGCGGGACTTCGTCCACGTCGACGACGTCGTTCGGGCGAACCGGCTGGCAGCCGAGACCGACGGCGTCGGGACCGCGTACAACGTCGGAACCGGGTCGTCGACGAGTATCACCCGACTCGCCGAACGCGTCAGGGACGCCGTCGGCAGCGACTCGCCCGTCGTCCACACCGAGGCGCGGGAGGGCGACATCAGACACAGCCGCGCCGACGTCTCCCGGGCCCGAGAGCGTCTCGGATACGAACCGACCGTCGGTCTCGAAGCGGGGCTCGAAACGCTCGTCGACGGGGAGTCGCCGACGGGCTTCTCTGGCGCGGGTAATAGGTGACAAACGGCGCGGTAGTCGAATCGTAACAATGGGCCCCTCGGCGGTACGACGCGCTAGTGACTTCACGGAACCGAACGTCGGTGTCGACTCGGAATCGAACGCCGGTGTCGACGCGGAATCGAACGCCGGTGTCGACCACGTGGATGAGTCGGCACGTCCCCGAACCGATCAGGTAACGCATGTCCGAAGACAACCCGCACGTCGTCGTCGTCTCCCAGCATTACCCACCGGACCGGTCGGGGAACGCCTCCAGGATCCGCGACACGTGTACGCACCTCAGTGAGGAGGCGTGGGACGTCACGGTCCTGGCGCCGCCGCCGGCGTTCCCGCACGGACAGTTTCCCCGGACGTGGACCAGACGGACCTCGAACGAGAGAGACGGGGTCAGGGTCCATCGTCTGTGGGCGTGGCAGCCGACGACGACCGACCCGAGCTTCTGGAGTCGGATGGCGTACTACCTCTTCTTCCCGCTACACGCCCTGCTGTGGCTGCTGGTTCACTACCGGGAGTACGACGCCGTCGTCACGTCATCCCCGCCGATATTCACCGGTCTCGCCGGATTGCCGTTCGGTCTCCTGACGCCGAAACCGTGGGTCGTCGACGTTCGCGACCTCTGGATCGACGCCGCTGTCGGTCTCGATTTCATCACCGACGGCGGGTTCGTCGAGCGGGCGAGCCGCCTGTACGAGCGGGTCGTCCTCCGGACGGCCGACCGGATCACCGTCACGACGACCGTCCTCGGAGAACGGCTCGTCGAACGGTACGGCGTCGACGAGGCGACCGTCCGGCACGTCCCGAACGGCGTCGACACCGACCGGTACCGACCGACGGAGACCGATCCCGCCCCGACGATCGTCTACACCGGCAACGTCGGTCACGCACAGGACCTCGACGCCTGCGTTCGGGCGATGGCGTCGGTCGAGACGCCCGGCGCGACGCTCAAGATCGTCGGCGACGGCGACATCACCGACCGGCTGAAGCGAGTGACCGCCGAGGAGGGACTCGACGACCGCGTGGAGTTCACGGGGCTCGTCCCGAGAGAGACGATTCCCGGCGTTCTTGACGACGCGATGATCGGCGTCGCCCCGCTGAAGCGCGAGGAGACGCTCGAGTATGCGGTTCCGACGAAGGCCTACGAGTATATGTCCTGTGAACTGCCGGTCGTCGCCACCGGTGCCGGCGAGATCGAGACGCTGATCGAGGAGTCCGGCGGCGGCATACACGTGGAGAACGACGCCGACCGGCTGGCGGAGGCGTTCGACTCGTTGCTCACGGACGTCGCCCTCCGCGAGTCGTTGGGGGAGAACGGTCGGGAACATATGGTCGAACACTACGACCGGGCGATCGTCGCCCGGAGGCTGAGCGCGATTCTCGACGAGGTGATCGACCGATGAGTGATCGGGTCGAGACGGTTTCGGACCGGTCGCCGTCCGGTCGGACTGAGAGCGGCCGACGGTCCGATCGATCGGTGACGACCCCGGGCGATTGGCCGTTGGCGTACCACACGCTCCGGAATATGAAACCCGTTCAGATCGCGGGAATCTTCGAACGTCGCCTCCGTCACGCTGTCGTCCCTCGCCTGCCTGTGGACTTCGACGCCCGGTACGAAAAGCGAGTCCCAGACGAACTCTCCATCACGCCGGGGCCGGTCAGTGCCAACCTCACGAGACTCAGAGAGAGTCTAACCGAATCCGAGCGCGCGCGGTATCGCGAGGCCGCGTCCGAGGCGGCCAACGGCCGGTTCACCTTCCTCGACCGGACGATCGACTTCGGGGAGCAGATCGATTGGAACCACGAGCGGATCGACGAGTACCCGCGTCTCTGGCGGCTCAAGCTCGAATCCTTCCAGGGGTTCGAGTGGGTGGCGTTGAGCGAGGAGTCCGCCTCGGCCGTCGACGGTCACCGGGCGGCGCTGGAGCGGCAGGCGCTCGAGTGGGACGCGGCGAACCCGATCGGTGCGGGGCCGTACCTCCGTCGCTCGTGGATCCCCCACGCGGTGTCGCTACGGGTGCTCCACTGGTGTCGATACGCCGCCTGGTGTGCCGACGACGATATCTCCGTCCCCGACCGGCTGCTGCGTATCATTTACAAGAACGCGCTGTTCCTCGAAAACCACGTGGAACACGACATCGGCGGTAACCACCTGATCGAGAACGCCGTCGCACTGGTCGCCGCCGGCGTGCTCTTCGGAGAACACGACACGGGGTGGGAGTCGACGGGACTCGATCTGTTCGAGGAGGCTGCACGGAAGCAGTTCCTCGCCGACGGCAGTCACTTCGAGCGGAGTCCGATGTACCACGTTACGGTGCTTCGCCGATACGCGACGGCGTACGACCTCCTTTCGTCTATCGGGCGCTCGACGACGGGTATCGAGACGGCCGCCGAACGCGCCCTGGGATTCCTCTCTCAACTCGTCGAACCCGCCGGAAGGATCCCGCTTTTGAACGACTCCGTACACGGGGAGGCGATCGAGGCGAGCACGTGTCTCGCGTACTGCCGGGCCTGCTCGTTGACCCCGACGGAGCGCTCACTCCATCACCCCGACGGCGCGGGCTATCGAACGTTCCCCACGGACACGGGGACGCTCCTCTTCGACGTCGGAGACGTCGGCCCACCGCACCTCCCGGCGCACTCACACAACGACCAACTGAGTGTCCTCCTCTGGGTGGACGGCGATCCGGTCCTCGCCGACACCGGCGTCTACGACTACGAAGCGAACGAACGTCGGCAGTACGCACGGAGCGTGGCGGCCCACAACACCGCACAGTACGGCGGGACCGAACCGATTCCGATCGGCGGGAGCTTCCTGATGGGAAAGCGCACGTCCGTTTCGGTCGTCGACGAGGGGCCCGGACGGATCGAAGCTCGGCACATTCGACGCACCGTCGCTGGCCCCTCCTACGAACACCGACGGACGGTCACGACGATCGACTCCGGGTGGGAGATCGTTGATACGGTCACGGGAGATTCCGGCGCGGCGTACACCGTCCGATACCACTTTCATCCGACTGCAGACGTCTGTGAGTCGTCCGACGGCGCCACGGAGTTCGACGTTCGTCGTGACGGCGACTGGATCGCGTCGGTTCGGTTTTCTGGGGCCGATCAGATCCGACTCACCCAAACCCCATACTTCGGGGAGTACGGGCGCGAACAACTCAGGGCGATGATCGCTGTCGAAGCGCCACCGGGTAGCGACGTTCTCACCCGGTTCTCGACCGACGCGATACCAGGCCAAACCTCAACTGCTGAGGAGACGCAGAAGGCGTCGCGAACCACGAGTGAGTAGGGAAGGCGAAGAGCGCGGTCGTTGGACCCGAAAACGGCTCGGGCCGCTCAAATCCCCAGTTCCCGTGCCCGTTGGAAGACCCAGTATCCGAGAACCACGAACCCGCCGCGAGAAACCCATACAGAGAGTCTCCACCATCGCGGATTCGATTCGACGGGCTCGAACAGGAGACAGGCGGAGAGGAACCCGACGAACGCGAGGACGAACACTGATTCTGTCGAGGCCATTCCGAACGAGGCGACGATCGGAACCGAAACGGCGAGCCACCCGGCCTGCGTTGCAACGAACGGTCGAAACGTGTCTACCTCGGACGGTCCTTCTTGTCGCATTCCGAGCAGGGATTTGCTGTAGTCGCTCATCGCGTATCACACATCCGCGGGCAACGGGTCGCCGACGACCGACGAGGAGTTTGTGCGGTGTAGATCCGTGTGCGCCCCAATAGGACGAATCGAAATCGGCCACTCGTCTCGTGTAGTCCGGTCGATGGAGGCATTTCGCTCCCGATAGACGGTGTTCATCGATGAAAGGGAGTTAGCATACAGACCACTTAATTAATGAGACAAAAACGGGTGAGCCGACGGCGACCCCTCTCGTCCCGTGCTGTCGACGGCGATACGCTCGCGCCTTTAGAGTCACTGAACTGTTTTCAATCCGATCGTACGACCGCGTGCGACAGCGAGTGTGACAACTTCCAACTGCCGCGTGAGGACTCCCGGATGCGACGACACGGCCGTGTGACTCGTCGTAGGAGCAGACTAACAAACCCCTCGCAGCACCAGCACCGATTGAAGCGACACTCTACAAGATGAGACAAAAGCGTTGTACGACGACCGACGGTCGCTCGTCTCTCTCACAGCCGAGAGCTCCCTCAATACCGCGTAGCCATAGAGGACCTGTGGAAGGATCGTGGGGTCGTGTCTTCTCGCTCGCGGAGCCCGGACAGACGCCCGAACCGCCGTCTCGTAGGCGGCTCTCCACACGGTTCGACGGACCGTCTCCGATTCAGTCAGGACACCGAGATCACAAACGGAGCGAGACCTCGTGAGACGCATCCCATCGGAGCTGCTCGTGGGTGCAGGGTTCGGAATGGTCGTGATACTAGCGGGTATCATCTTGATGACCCCTCCCGCCAACCAGTACGAGATATCGATCTATCGGGTCTTCCCGTGGTACTTTTGGACGATGTTGGTCGCCTCGACAGTTGTCGGGCAAGTGCTCATTCTTCGGGGCGCGTTTCCCGACGAGAAACCGGGACGGGACTGGCAGTTGGGGCTCTTACTGATACTCCTCTGTAACTCGATTCTCGTCTTCGTACCGTACGTTCGAGGATACACCTACTTCGAGCGGGCAGACGTCCTCACCCACCTGGGGTTCATACAGATCATCCAGAGAACCGGGAGGTTCAGCGGCGAACTCATCTACCCGAACATCCACCAGCTCGTCCTCACCCTCTCGTACGCCACGGGTCTCGAACCGATGCGCGTGATAAACGCCGTATCGGGCGTCATTAGCCTCTTTTCGATGCTCGCGGCTATCGCGTTGGTCGCGACGGTGTACGACAGGCGACGGGCCCTGTTCAGTATCCCGTTCGTCTGTCTGTTGATCGGCGGGACGGCGCACATGAACGCGTCCCCGTTCGCACAGAGTATGTTGATCCTCCCGTTCGTGCTGTATCTGTTCGTCAAAGAACAGCAGACGCACGCGTTCGCGATTCGGCTCGCATTGGCCGTTTCGCTCGTTGCTCTCGTCATCTATCATCCGCTGACGGCGCTGTTCGCGCTGGTATTCTTCACCATATACGCCGTTTTCCAGACGTCGGTAGTCCGCGGTGCACTGCTGTCTTCGGACGCCGCCAGTTCCGCGCTGACCGGATCGGGAACCGTTCGCCGCCTCACACTGGGGGCGTTCGTCGTGTGGTACTACAACTTCGCGGGGATGCTTATCCGAGCGGAGTCGGTTCTGAACACGCTGTTCGGTGCCTCGAACGGCGAGTCTCAACTCGACGCGTACAGTTCCACGGTCTCTCGGACATCTCCCGCGGTGGTCGACCTGCTCAGGATTTTGTTGTTAGAGTACGGGATCTCGATGATTCTACTTGGGGTCAGCGGACTCCACTTCTCGAAGATGCTCGTCAAACGCGCCCGGCGTCGGCTTTCGGTGAGCGTCTTCGAGCTCTCGTTTTCCGCAACCGCGATGGCGTTCGCCGGCGTCTCCGTCCTGTTTCTCCTCTTCGATCTCATCGTCGGGTTCGGTCGACCGCTGATGGCCGCGCGGTATTTCGCCGTGCTCGTCGTCGGCTCGTTTTTCTTCGACCTCTACGAGCGGTTGAACTGGGACCCTAACGTCCCGCGGGCGGTGGTCGTCGTCTTGACGATACTGGTTGTCCTTTCGACCCTCGGGGCTCACCACTCCCCGTTGACGATGCGGACCAACCAGCAGGTGACCGACATGGAACTGGACGGCGCAGGATGGCACCTGACGTACAGCGATATGGACCGCCCGCACGCGGAGTACGGCGTCGACCTCTATCGGTTCGAGGACGCGCTGATCGGATTCCACTCGGACAACGTCACGAAGGATCCCGATCCACCGCCGGATCACTTCGGATACGCCGACGGCGAGACTCTGGGTGCCGAGTACAACGAGAGCCACTACCTAGTGATCACGTCTGCCGGGCGTCAGTTCTACCCGGAAGTCTGGCCGGATTACCGTCAGTTCTGGCGGTACACGGCCGAGGACTTCGATCGACTCGAGACCGACCCGACCGTCGCGCAGGTGTACGCCAACGGCGGGTACGATACGTATCTCGTCAACGAGACGATCACTCCCGCCTGATCGGAGCGACGTAAAATGCTCGCACCCGTTAGAGACGGGGTAACAATCAGTTCTCCGGGGGACTCTCGAACAACAATGATCTGTGGGGGACACCACCGGAACCGGACAGCCGATCGACGTCGTCCGCGCGAGCAACTTCGGAGAACGGACCGCGATCCAACTCGCGGGCCGAGTCGGGTATGAGCCGAAATCACGCTTCGGGAGGGACGTTCGCCACCTGGCTGGACCTCGTGGTAACCGTCGTGCTGGCACTTCTCACGACCGTCCCGGTCCTGATCACGGGGGGACTGGGTCCCGTAGAACTACTGCGAGTTCCGCTCGGATTCGTATTCGTGTTCTTCCTGCCGGGCTACGCGATCCAGTCGGCGCTGTACCCCGCCAGTAGCCTCGACGCGCACGACCAGTTCTCTGCGCGGATGGAGACCGGAGAAACGAAGCACGGGCCCACCCCGTTGGAGCGGCTCGTTCTATCGGTCGGACTGAGCCTCGTCACCGTTCCACTCGTCGGCCTCGTCTGGAACTTCACCCCGTGGGGAATCGCGATCCAGCAGGTGCTCGGGAGCCTCGCCGGGATCGTCGTCGTTGCAGTGGTCGTCGGCGCGTATCGGCGGGCCAAACTCGGACCCGAGGACCGTTTTCATCTCCCGCTGGAACGGATACGGACGGAGAACTGGCCGTCACTCGACGGGGGGACAACTCGCGAGAAGCAGATCAACATCGCAGTCGCGCTCCTCGTCGTTTTCGCGGTCGTGTCCGTGGGAACGGCGATCGCGACGCCCAAGGACGGCGAGGAATACACCGAACTGTATCTGCTGACCGAAGACCCCGAATCCGGGGCGCTGACCGCTAGTGAGTACCCCAGGACGCTCTCCCCCGGCGAGCCACGGGACGTCCACGTCGGCATCGGTAATCACGAGACTCACCCGGCTACGTACACGGTAGTCGTGAAACTCCAGAAATTCGAGACGGTCACCGGCGAACGAAACGTCGTCGAGGAGACGGAACTCGATCGGTTCAGTGCGACAATCGAATCCGGACAGACCGAGCGGATTCCGCGAACGATCACGCCCGACGCGAGCGTGACCGGGCAGAACCTTCGGCTGGTGTTTCTCCTGTACGAGGGCACGCCCGCTCCCGATCCGTCCGTCTCGAACGCGTACCGGGAGGTCCATCTCTGGGTGACCGTGTCACCGTAGAATGGCGAGGACTTCCCGAACGTCGAAGCCGTCAGTCCTCATCCCGCCGCTCGGCGGGTAACCGGTATCTAACAACGGAAGACGCACCGACGACTTCGCTCCCGATATCATTTTAAACGAGACGGAGTCTCCATTGAGGACAGGTCTTCGATAGCGGTCTACAGCGACGCACCGACGTCGATAGCCCTCGGAACGTCTATCGTCATCGAATCGTCATTGGCGATCGTGTCCACTGCCACGTCGCTGAGCTGTCCCAGGCTGTCGTCGAGACCGTCGTGAACGAGTCGGTCGATCGAGCCGGTGCAGTTCTCCAAGTACATCGCCGATCCGTTGCCCGTCTCGTACACCGCCAGCTCTCCGATGTCAAACTTCCTGCCTTCGTCCTTGACAACGACTGCGGCGGGCTGCGAGGCTTCGGTGTTCGTATTTTTGATGAGAATCTGATCGCCGGTGATGGTTCCTCCGGCCGGAAACAGCAGCCCCGGATCGGTCGCGTTCTCGATGCAGACGTTGTTGAGGACCAGGTCGCCGCCGGTTCGGTCTTGAGGAATGTTGTACACTCCGGGCTCAGTTCGGAGGTTCGAGATCCGCGTGTTCTCGATGACCTGTTTATTCGTCGTCTCGTTCTGTTTGACGCCGTAGCCGCAGTCGTCGATGACGCACCCGGTTATCATCATATTCCCGCCGCTGTTATCCGCACCTGCGCCGGTGTTTCCCTGCAGGAGGCACCGCTGGATCAGCGTCTGCCCGTTCGGGTTGTTGCCGATGGACGTGGCGACGCCGTGGCCGTCTCTCCCTGTCACGGCCTCCTGCTTGCGCCCGTTCAGCAGGATTGAACTATCGTAGATACTGGTTCCCGGCTCCCGTAACTGCAGCCCGTTCGTCGCCCAGTCGTATATCACGCAGTTCCGGATCTCGACGGGGTAGCCGTTCCCGTTGGCGCTCTGGACCTCGATCCCGTTCGCGATGTTGTAATTCTGTTCGAGGCCTTGCCCGTCGAGCATAAGGTCGCGAATCGTTATGCCGGTTATGTCGTCTCTGCTGCTCGGCGTGATAACGATACCCCGGTGTACGGACTTGTGACCCGGCGCCATCTTCAACCGGGTCGAACCCGGGCCTTCACCGGCGATCGTCACTCCCCGGTGGCGGTGCACTAAGAGGATGGCGTCGGCCATCCCGCTGCCGATGAGTATTTCGCCCTCCGGGAGACGGACCGTCCCGTCCGGGGCCGCTTCGTCCAAGGCTGCCATCAGCGCTTCCGTATCGTCCGTCTCTCCGTCGGCGACGCCGCCGTGATCTTCGAGGTGGACTCCGGGTTTCGGTTCCGGCGTGGCGGTTTCCTCCGAGGCGTGCGGCGTATCTGGGCCGTTTTCCGCCTCTGGCAGTACTGCCTGCGCACCGCCGGTACGGCTATCGAGGATCGAATTCAATTGGATTGTTCCTGTGGCTCCTCCTGCCACCGCGAGGAGAGCGATAACTGCACGGCGGCTGAGGTCTTCGTCGTCCATCGGTTGAGATACGTGTATCCGCACCCTGAGTATATATTTATACCACTGCTACCTCTCGGGTATCTCATAGGCGACCTTCGAGACGTTATTAATGACCTCGTAACGGCAGTCGACGTCGCCCGCCAACCGGGACTAGATTGCCTTGCCACCTCGCCGCTCGATGTCTGATACTGATTACTCTCACTTTGTACCCGTATGGGAGCAGACGACTGGACTCTCTCACCGACGTTCGAGGCCGTGAGGGGGTTAGAATCGATATAACAAACCGGACGACACGCGATCACCGAGCCGTATGTGCACACTCACCATCGCGTATCGGCCCCGCTGGATAGCTCGGCCGCCGGCGCCTCGACGACGATGACGCGTCGTTCGGGGTCCGAGAACGTGGCAGATCGTTCCGATTCGCCGAACGGGGCCGACCGGCCGACGGTGAGCGTCGTCATCACGACGTACGATCGGCCGTCCTACCTCCCGGGGGCGGTCGAGACGGTCGCCGAACAGACGTACGACCCCGTGGAGCTGATCGTCGTCGACGACGCGTCGCCGACGATGGCCTCCGAAGTGGTCTCGACGGACGCCCACGATTTCTCGTCGTTCGAGATCGTTCGCCACGACGAGAACAGGGGGCCGAACGCCGCACGAAATACCGGCATTTCGGCTGCGAGCGGCGAGTACATCGCGTTTCTCGACGACGACGACAGGTGGGTGCCGGAGAAACTCGACCGGCAGGTCGCCCGGTTCGAGGCGGGTGACCCCGATCTCGGTGTCGTCTCGACGGGATGGAAACGGGTCCACGACGGCTCGATCGAGGAGATCTGGCTGCCGCCCGATGTCACGGGAGACGTCACTAAAGCGCTCCTGTGTGAGAACGTCGTCGGGACCCAGTCGGCCGTTATGGTCCGCGCGGGGATCGCGAAGCGGGTTCCGCTCGACGAGCGGTTTCCCCGCTGGGCGGACCAGGAGTGGTACCTCTCGCTGTCGACGGAGTGTGCGTTCGATCGCATCCGCGAGCCGCTCGTCATCCACGAGTTCGAGACGCACAACCGGATCTCCTACGACACGGCGAAACTGTACGAGGGCCACCGGCTTTTCGTCGAGAAGTACCGGCCGCTGGCCGCCGAGTACGGACCGGTGATGGAGCGGAAGATGCGGGGCTGGGCGGACTTCCGCGCCGGCAAGTCCCTCCTTCACATAGGCGAGTACGGGATGGCCCGCCGGTTCCTGATCAGTGCCGTTCGGTGGTACCCACTGGAGCCGACCTTCTACGCGTACGCCGGTTCGTCGCTCGGCGGCCGGTGGACGCACTCTGCCGCTCGGTCGCTGAATGAGATCACGCCGCTCGGATAGCCCGCTGACGCGCCCTACGGAGTTCCTCGTCCTCTCTGGACTCTCCCGTCCCCTCCTCCGGGACCTCGTCCCGGATTCGAGCCGTTTTCGCCCTCGGGCTCGTACTACTGAATCCGGTCTGTGTAGCCGTTCGCCATCTCAGGGGTGGCGATGGTCTGAAACACACTGTTCGAGGGTATTATTCGATCGCCGCTAGGTGGTGTCGCCGGACCCGTTCGGCGTGGGCTTCCCACGTCCACCCGCGTTCGCGGAGCCGTTCCAGCCCGCGCTTTCCCATCGTTCGGGCCAGCTCCCGATCCGCGAGCAACGACTGCAGCGCCCGGTGGAGCTCGTCGGCGTCGCGTGGCGGCACCAGCAGTCCGGTCTCACCGTCGACGACTTGTTCCGGAATCCCTCCTACCGACGAGGCTACCACAGCGGTCTCGCTCGCCATCGCCTCGTAGACGACGGTCGGCCGTCCCTCGGTGTGGCTCGGGAGCCATAACACGTCCGCGAGGGCGAACCAGCGACGGAGGGCGACCGGGGGGAGGCCCTCGAACACGAGACGCGTCGAACGGCCCTCCGTCGTGAGTACACGACGCAGATCTTCGTCGAGATCCCCGCCGTGTCCGACGAAAACGAAGACCGTGTCCGGATCGTCTATCCGGGGAATGACGTCTATCATCTCTCGAACGCCTTTCCGCTCCAGGAAATGGCCGACGAACAGGACGACGGTCGCGTCCTCCGCAACGCCGAGTTCCCGGCGGAGCGTGTCGCGCTGATCGACCGGAAACCGCTCGGGGTCAGCCCCGAGGGGAACTGTCGAGACCGTCGATGGGTCGGTCAGTTCGCGGGCCCGTTCGGCGAGCGCATCGCTCACACAGAGGACGCCGGTCGCCTCGTCGAGCGTTTCGCGGACGTTCCGGCGGACCCCCCGTGAGAAGTCCTCGTAGGAGTTGAGGATCGTCCCGTGGGCGACGACGAAAAGCGGCACGTCGTGCTCGCGGACGTACGGGAGCATCCCGTACCCGTCGAGGTACACGTGACAGGCGTGGACGACGTCGGGCACGTCGAAGGTGCGGTCCACGTACCGTGGTACACGTCTGGCGAAGGAATCGCCGGACGCCGCGTAAAAGAACCGCTTCGGAAGCAGATACCAAAATCGTGGATGGTGGACCGCATACCCGCCCCAGTTTTCGATCTCCGGAAGCGAACTGTACGCGGAGTACGGACCGATCGGCGGTGCGAACGGTCGCGGGGAGACGACGCTCATATCGACTCCCGTCTCCGCGAGCGAGCGGAGTATCCGGTGGTTGAACAGGCCGTTGTAGCGCTCGATCGTGTCCGGATGGTTCACCGCACTCGCGAGGAGGGAGTACATTTGAGACGAGTCGGTCCCTACTCCGCGGACCCGGGATAAAATTATACCCCGGCTATCGACGAGCGGCCCGGCTCTCGACGGGTTATACGTCGATAGACTCGCTCACCGTCTCGTTCGAGGTGTCGTTCGCCCACAGCCGAACGCTGTCGACGTCCCCGCGGACGCGGAGGACGTGGGTGTAACTCGCGCTGCTGCCATTCACGCTGGTGCTCTCGGCAGCGACCGGCTGTCCCTCGTACTCCAGCGTCGTGATCACCGTATCGAGGTCCTGCTCGTCGTCGGTGACCGTCCAGTCGACGTGGAAACGGGTCCATTCGGAACCGCTCTCGTCGGTGACGTCCAGCTTCTCGATTGTCGGCGCGCTGTCAGGCGCAGGGGCAGCAAGGGCCCCAAACCCCACGATCTCCCCCTCGGCCGTCTCGCCGTCGGCCTCGGCCACCGCTCGGAACTCGTACTGGGTGTCCCCTTCGAGACCGGAAACGGTGTGCGCGAACTCGGTCGGAGAGTCGAGCGACTGGTCCCCCGCGGCGGTCCACGCGTCTCCGTCGGCCGCTCGCCACTCGAACCGGACGTCCACCGAGTCCGAACCGCCGAGGTCCCGGAGGTCGCCCCGCAGCGTCGCCGACTCCGAAGTCACGTCTTGCGGTTCGAGCGTCGCGACCGCGGGCCCGTTGTCGACGACCACTTCGACCGCCGCCGCGGCCGTGTTGCCGTCGGCGTCGGTCACGCGCGCTTCGAGGGAGACCGTCCCGTCGTCGACGGCGGTCGAATCCCACGTCGCCGAGTACGTACCCGTGTCGGCGTCGTAGGCCGCCGTCGACCAGGATCCGCCCTCAACGCGGTACGCCACCTTTAGATCGGTCGCGCCGTCCGTGCCGTCTTCGGCGTCGATCCGGACGGGGACGTCCCCGCTGACGGTCCCCCCGTCCGTCGGGGCCCGGAACGAGACAGTCGGCCGACCGCCCGGAATCAGCGGGGCCGACTCGCCGCCGGTCGCGACGCTGAAGACGTCGGTCTGGACGGTTCCCGTATCGTACGACCCGAGGCCGACCCAGCCGTCGGTGAGGTCTGTGTCCGTGATTTCTGCGTCCCACCCGGCCGGTTCGGACTCGGAGGCCGGCCACACCTTGGCCTTGAGCGTCTCACCTTCGGCGCGGAAGCGCCGGTAGAAGAAGGTGTTCTCCTGGGGCGTCCCGAAGCGCAGCAGCGTCGCAAACCCGTCTTTGGAGTACTTCCCCAGCCGAAACGAGTTCGCCGCGCTTTCGAGCTCCAACCAGTACCCGAGTCGATCGCCGTTGTGAGACGACGAGCGAATGTGGACTCTAGCGTGGTAGCCGAGGTCGACGCCCTCGGTGAACGCCGGCACCCGGACCTTGTCGAGCACCTCGACGTCGGCGGGTTCGCCGACGGCATCCCACGAGATGGCTCTGACGGTTCGATCCGTGCCGTCGTGATCGTGCTCTAGGGCATATCCGCCGTCGAACTCGGAACCGGAGACGACGTCCCAGTCGTCCGTCTCCGATTCCCATCGGAGCGTCCACTCGCCGTCGTCGGTGTCGTCCGTGGTAGTCGAATCCTCACTGCTCGACTCCGTCTCGGTGGTCGTGCTTCCGCTCCACGCGCCGACTTCGTCGGCCGTGGGCACCCCAGAAATATCCGTCTTAGAGCCCTTCTTCTCGGTGTTGTTCGTCAGATTCCGAGTCCGATAGAAACCACCGTCGGTGTTGTTTTCGTGGGCGTAGACATCGACGACCGAAGTCTGATCCGAGTCGTGATCGAATCCTTCGCCCTGATTATTATTCGACCAGAGCGTGGCGTTAGAGGCGTCCAGTTTCCCGTTGTTTATCACCATCAGCGCCGGACGATTATTCTCTGAGTTGTTACCGGTGATTACGAGTTCCGAATCGTCAACGATGGAGTAATCGAGCTCCGATAACTGCATAATCTCCCCGTTGTTCGGCCCGATCACCACGTCCTCAAAGGACATAGTGCCGTTGGAAAGGTCGACTCCATCGTTCGTTGAACCCGTAGTGTTAATGAACGACTCTGCGTTGCAGTTCTCGATCCTAACCCGGCGGTATCTTCCATTGACAGAACCGAAGTCACCTTCCGTCGAGGTCTTCCCTCCTCGACCGCAGTTCTGGATGACAGTATCCTCGATAAGGAAGTCACCGTACGCAGAGTCGATCCCATAGAAGTTGTTATACTTCTTGCCGCAATCATCCGCCAGCGAGTTCCGAACAACAATCGAGTTCGTACTCAGCTCGTCATTCTTTACGCCTATCGAGACGCCGTGCTGTAGATTACTTTGGAAGGTACACCGGTTAAGCTCTACTCCCTGAACCCAGATCTGCACCGCGTTTCCGAAGGAGTTACGGAACACACAATCTTCAAAGTAGTAACTGTGATTGCCGGGGTTCCCCTCGTCAATGTCGATGAGGTTCTGATAGTTGACGCCTGAGACGACGGATTTGTTTCCGTCCCAAACCATATTCTTCATCCGGAAGTTCGACGGGCCACCGAGAATCTCAAACATAAGGAACCCGCTGGAGTAGGACCCACCGTTGTATTTGACCACCGAATCCGCTCCGTCACCACGGTACAGGATATCCTGCGGAGCACCGTCAGCGACGTGATGCGCTAAAATCTCTCCGTCACCGGAGGATTCGATAGCGTAGTAGTCGCTCGTCGCGGGGAAGTATATTTCATCCCCTTCAGTGGCTTCGTCGATCGCTGATTGGATCGCGTCCCGGTCGTTCGTGGAGCCGTCACCCTTCGCGCCGAAGTCTTGGACGTTTAAGACCGTCATAGCTGCCCCGTGCTGAAGTTCGTCCAGTGGACAGTCGTCTCCCCAGCGTCGTCGGCGGCGGCGCTGGTCGCTGCGCCGCCGAAGATGAGCGCCGCCAAGGCGGCCCCGCCGGCTTTGAGACATCCGCGCCTGTTAACGTTCCATTTACCGCTTTCGTCCGTCGATTCCCCGGTTGAGTGGTTGTCACTCTGGGATCGGTCGCTGCGTGCCAGCCTGTGTGCCATGCAATCGATAATGGACCAGTAACCGGAATAAGTGTTTTGTTCTTTACATATTCACAGTTCGATGAATTTCACGTCAGATTACCAGATACAGCGTGAATATCCGTCGGCGTCGATTTGTGAAGCACTCCGCAGTCTGCCGATTATTGTTTTATTATGGCGATAGTAATCAGGTTCTAACCGCATCGGGCGACGGGCCTTTGCGGCAGGGCCCGCTCGGTCGTCGCGCTCGCCGGAGCGGAGCGTGGCTTCGCTGTCGAAGCGCCAGCAGTGACGGCTGCGGGTCCACCGATTACGACGTCTATAAACTTACGCCGCAGCGTCGAGGGTCTCCGTATGCAAGCAGTGGTTCTGGCGGCCGGGAAGGGGACGCGGCTGCGCCCGCTGACGGACGACAAGCCGAAGGTCCTCGTCGAGGTGGACGGGCGACCGCTCATCGAGGACGTCTTCGACAACCTCATCGACTGCGGGGCGACGGAGTTCGTCGTCGTGGTCGGCTACAAGAAGGAGCAGATCATCGATCGGTACGGGGACGCGTACCGGGACGTTCCGATCACGTACGCGCATCAGCGCGAACAGCTCGGCCTCGCACACGCCATCCTCCAGGCGGAGCCCCACGTCGACGACGACTTCATGTTGATGCTCGGAGACAACGTATTCAGGGGCAACCTCGAGGACGTCGTGAACCGTCACCGCGAGGAGCGGGCCGACGCCGCGTTCCTCGTCGAGGAAGTGCCCTGGGAGGAGGCGAGCCGGTACGGCGTCCTCGACACCAACGGGTACGGCGAGATCGTCGAGGTCGTCGAGAAGCCGGACGATCCGCCGTCGAATCTCGTGATGACCGGGTTTTACACGTTCACGCCGGCGATCTTCCACGCCTGTCACCTGGTCCAGCCGTCCGAGCGCGGCGAGTACGAACTCCCCGACGCGATCGATCTCCTCATTCAGTCCGGTCGGACCATCGACGCGCTTCGTCTCGAGGGCTGGCGCGTCGACGTCGGCTATCCCGAGGACCGCGAGGAGGCGAGCGAACGAGTGGCAGCAGAGCACGGCGCCGACGCCGACCAGAGAGACGAGGAAGTGGTCGTCGATAGCTGAGGCGACACCGTCTCGGCGCGCGGTATCTGTTACTCTTCGGTGTTCTCCGCTCCGTCGTTTCCCCCCGATCGGGCGCTGGTCGTTATATGCGTATTAACTACCTGAACCCCTCACGAAAGGATCGTACGGACTACCGCAGTCCTCGTGAAATTCACTCATGCGACGACACGTTCTCTACATCACCGTCGACTCGGTCCGGGCCGACCGGATGGGCTATCTGGGGTACGAGAGGCCGACCACCCCGACACTGGACGGTCTCGCCGCCGATGGGACCGCCTGGACGCGGGCGATGGCCAGTGGGATCCCGACGTACTTTTCGTTCAAGTCGCTTCTGGGTGGAGTCCATCCGCTCAGTCGCACCTCGGACCTCGGCTTGCCGCGAGAGGTGCCCGCACTGGCGGAAACGTTTCAGAAACTGGGCTACCGGACTGCCGGGTTCAACGCGGGCAACCCCTGGCTCACGGACGCGGACGGGTACGATCGGGGCTTTCAGACGTTCCGCGATTTCCTGACCGACGACCAGGACGGGTACGGCCTCGCGGAACGCCTCCGGGCACTGCAGCGGTTCGTCCCCGATAACGACCTCGTCAGGGACTGGGCCGGACGCGTTGCCCGGACGGGATGTGCACTCACCGGGCAGGTGCCGCTCGAACCGGCGGAGCGGATGACCGCGGCCGCGACCGAGTGGCTCACCGACGGAGTCGACGCCGACCGACCGACCTTCCTGTGGATCCACTACATGGACCCCCACTACCCGTGGGTCCCCCCCGCAGAGCTGTTGGAGCAGTTCTACGATGAGCCGCTGTCTCGTCTCGACATCGGCCGCCTCTGGCACACGGTCGCAGGCCGACACGAGGGGACGGCAGAGCGGTCGATATCCGAAAGCGACCTCGACGCCATCGACGCGCTCTACGACGCCGAACTGCGCCGGACCGACGACGCCATCGGGGACCTGTTGGCGGTCGTCGACGACACGCTCGGCCTCTCGGAGACGGTCGTCGCGGTCGCGGGCGACCACGGAACCGAACTGGCCGACCACGGGAACTTCAGTCACGCACCGCAGTCGCTGTACGACGAAGTGGTCCGGGTCCCGCTCCTGCTGCGGGGTCCGGGCGTCCCATCGGCGACGATGACCGAACCGGTCTCGCTCGTCGACTTGCCCCCGACACTGCTCAACCACGCTGCCCCGGGGCGAGAGGACGCGGTCCCGGACGCCTTCGAGGGAAGGTCTCTGTTCGAGGAGAGAGACGGCCCCACGTTCACGAACGTCACCTACGGGTTCAACCCGGCGACCAGGGACGGAGGCACCGGCGAGATGCTGACCGCCTGCCTCGAGTGGCCCTGGAAGCTCGTCGACAGGGAGGGGACGAACGAGCAGGAACTGTATCACTTAGAGCGGGACCCGGAGGAACAGCGGAACCTCGTGACCGAGCGGTCGACGGTCAGAGACGAATTACAGTCCGAGATCGAAAGCCACCGCGCGGAGACCAGACGGCGCCAACGAACCGTCGTGGAGAAATACCGCATCCGCGACAGGGTGGCGGTACTACACCAAGAAGGTGCGATATGATGCGCGTGATGCGGCGGCTCGGGCTCTCCGGATGGGACCGGGACGCGGTCACAGGGACGGTCGACGGGGCCCCGACCGAACCCGTCCTCGGCGCGAGGACACCGGAGGTATCGGTCGTATGAGGGCCAGGGTGCTGGCCGAGGCACTTCGACGCGACCTGACACAAGGGGAGACGACGCCGCGTGCGGACGACGTTCACCTGCGATCGGCCGTCGAGTGGCTCTTTCGGTCGCAGGACGTGACGGAGTCGGGCGGTAGTTCGGCGACGTACAATCTCGTTCTCGGGTGGGAACGCGCATACCCCGAGACCACCGGTTACATCGTCCCGACGCTGTACGACTACGCGACCTACGCCGACGATTCCGAAGCCCGGCGGCGTGCCGGACGGATGGCGCGATGGCTCCTCGACGTCCAACTGGACAGCGGCGCGTTCCCGGGCGGTACCAGCGGCGGGGATTCCGATCCGAGCGTTTTCAACACCGGCCAGATCCTGTTCGGGCTGGCGAGAGCGCACGCCGAAACCGGTGACGACGCGTTCGTGACTGCGCTCCGTGACGCCAGCGGATGGCTGGCTGACGTTCAGGAGCCGGAGGGGTACTGGTCTGCTCACACGTACAAGAATATGACCCACGCGTACACGTCCAGGGTCGGATGGGCGCTCCTCGTCGCCTACGAGGTGACCGGCGAGGAGAGGGTCCGGCGCGCGGCGGTCCGTAACCTCGAGTGGGTCCAGCGGATCCAGCGGGAGAACGACACGTTCAGCCACTGGGCCTTCACGCCGGACGACGACGCGTTCCTGCACACGATCGCCTACACCATCCGCGGACTCGTCGAGGGCGGTCACTATCTGGGGAATCGCGACATTGTCGAAGCGGGGCAGCGGGCCGCGGACCGGCTCCTGGCGTATCAACAGAGGAACGGAGCACTGGCGGGCGCTTACGACGGCGGGTGGAACGGAGCCGACTTCAGCTGTCTCACCGGGGTTGCACAGACGGCCATCATCTGGATGCGACTGGCCGAGCTGACCGGTGAGGCCGACTACGCGGACGCGGCACGCCGGGCGATTCAGGAGTTGAAACGCGCCCAGCCCCTCGACGGGGCTACGCCGATCCGGGGCGGACTCGCTGGCTCTAAACCGGTGTGGGGGCCGTATATGCGACTTCGGTACCCCAACTGGGCGCCGAAGTTCCTGGCGGATGCGATCCTCGCCGCAAACCGATATGATCGGGATCGTGACCGGTCGCGTACGGCGATCACCGAACGGAGACCACAACGATGACCACAGAAGACACCCAGATCCGACTCCGAGGAGAACTCGTCGAACAGTGCGAGGCGCGTATCGAGGGAACCGAGTTCGAGAGCGTCGAACAGTACGTTCAGTTCGTGATGGAGACCGTGATTGCAAGCGAGGATCGGGACGCGGATATCCAGCACGACCGCGGTTCCGACGCGGCGGTCTCCTCCGACGTCGAGGACCGACTGGCGTCGCTCGGATATCGGTAGCCGGCGGTCGTCTACCTTTTGAGAACAACCCGTACGGGCGTCCCCGGACACGCAACTACTGTCGGAGGAACTGGGCCGTCTCCTCGCCCGAGTCGTTAAATCGGTTGTAACTATCTGCGGAGACGCCGTACTTCCGAGCGACAGGGATCGGGGAAGAGTTCACCTCCGGCAGCGTGTCGGACGGGTGAAAAAGACGGGAATAGGGTCAGACGATGGGACAGACTGGACACGAAATGTACGCGAGCGGTGTGGGCCGGGACAGGTTGTTAAAGAGCTTCCACAGCGGAAGGCTCTCGGATTTCGCGTCTTTCGTCGGTGAGCCGGGTGGCACCTGTTTGAGCGTGGGGTGTGGAACGGGAGTATTCGAGACGGAGTACATCTCGGATTCGTTCGACACTATTTACGCAGTAGAGCCGAAACGGAACAGAATCGAGGCAGTAGACGGAGAAAGTGTCGTACCGATACAGGCCGCCAGCCCACCGGTCCCGTTCGAGCACGAATCGTTCGACTGCATCGTCGCGGCAGGTGTCGTCGAACACATACAAGACGAGCGTGGCTTCATCGAAGCGGCCTACGACTCTTTGAATCCTACTGGGGAGATCTACCTCACGATCCCCATCGAGGTGGGCGTCGGTGGATTCCTCCGTCATCTGGGCAGGTGCTACGTCGATCCGACGAACGAAGCAATTCCCGATGGAAAGCGGCGGTATTTCGATTACACGACGGACGAACTTCGGAAGAGAGTCCCAAGGGAAAAACACGCGAGACGGCATCGGTACTACAACTACACGTACCTGCTCGACGACGTCCGAGAGCGGTTCGGCGACGTCGAGGTCCGTGGGTGGCCGTTCGCGCCGACGAGGCTCCCGAATCTGATCTACTTCGTCTCGGCGAAAAAGGCGTAAAAGGGGCGGCCGGGACCTCCGCCGTCACTTGTATCCCTCGCTCGCCAGGTGGTGGTTCATCACCGCCTGGATGCCGTCCACGAACGCGTCGGCGTCGACGCTTTCGACCTCAGCGGTCCGTTTGCGGACCGTCCCGTTGCGGATCTCCCACTCGCGGACGAACTCCGACTCGATGCCGCGCGACTTGATTCGATCGATCAGTTCGGATACCGTCGACTCGTCCGCGTCGGACACTTCCTCGGGAGTGATCACGCCCCGCCGGAGCGCACAGACGACGACGCCCGAACTGAGATCGCCCTCGGCGAGTTCGCGCTCCCAGGTCGTGATCCAGTTGCCGATCCGGGCCATCTGTTGTAAGTCGCAGATCAGGCTTCGGAGCGCGCCGTACTCCTCACGGTCGAACGACGGCGAGTGCATCAGATCGATTCCCGCGTACGGGAACATCGCCATATTGTAGGCGTCGTGCTGCTCCGCTTCGGTCCGGTTCGCGATCATCGGGTTGTCGTTCAGCAGTCCCGAGTACTCCATCGCGTCGAACGTCTGCCGGAGGTCGTACTCGAAAACGTCCGAGAAGGCGGCGTACCGTGGCGCCTCACGGAGGCTACGGTCGATCTCCGCCCAAAGGTCCGCCAGCAACTCCAGAACGGGGAGTTCGGCGTCGATAGCGTCCGGGTCCGTGTCGGAGATCCCTTCGGCACCAAACGGAATGCGACGTCCGATCTCGAACGTCGAACGGTCGCCACCGCGTTCTGCGAGGTCGTCGAGCACGGTCACGAAGATCGTCAGCAACGTCTTTCGTTCGTAGACGTCCGACAACGCCCCGGGCGACACGGAAGAGAGAGTGAACTCCTCGAAGAGGTTGTGGATCCACTTCCAGAGGAACCGGTCCCTGTCGCCGATGACCCGGTCGTACCGGTTCGCGTACTCCCGGACGATCGGGGGCAGTTCGACGTCCTCGACGGTACGCATATACGTCCCCACGTCCGTGCCCGTCTCGGCGCTGATAGTCGTGACCTGGCCGCGAGCCTCGTGTGCCATACGAGGTTAGTATCTCGATAACCGAATTAAACCTTTTGTTCATATCTTAATCATAGCTAAAAAAGTATGAAATCGTGACTGTCACGAGATATCTGGTAAGGTTTCGTATCACTTCTGTGGTTCCTGTGGGCCGGCCCCGATCGATCAGGGGCGCCCGTCCCCCGCAATCTACGCGAACGGTAGCTATCACCGAAACGTATAATGATACGTGAATATGACGGAAAATTTATCTCTACCAGGCGGTACTGAACGACGTGTCGCGAGCACGTACGCCCGGGAGATCGAAATGACTGGGATGGGCGATTTTCCAGCGGATTCGATCGACGCGGGTTCGTTCTTCGACCGAGCGATAACGGGTTTGCTGTTGACGGACGCATCGGCGACGATCACCGCCGCGAACGAAACGGTCGCCCGACTGCTCGAACTCGACGAGGATCCCGTCGGATCGGATCTCCGAGCGATCGACCCCGTCGCCGGACCCGACCTGGAGAGTGCCGTCGAGGCGGTCGAACGCAGCGGCAGCGTCGTCGAGACCGAGACGACGCTCGACCGCGGGCGGACGCTCGAACTCCGCGCGGTCCCCGCGGGCGAGGACACCGTCGCGCTGCTTCTTCGAGACGCCAGCGACCGGGTCGCGACGCGTCGGAAGCTCCAGCGGTCGAACCGGATCCTCGAAACGCTCGAAGACGGCGTGTACACGCTCGACGAGGCGTTCGTCATCACGTCGGTCAACGACGCGGTCACATCGATGACGGGGTACGACCGCGAGGAACTCGTCGGGTCGCACGCGTCGATGCTCGCCGGCGAGGAGACGCTCGCGATGGCGGGCGAGATCATCGAGCGACTCCGCGGCGACGACTCCGACGTCGGGATGATCGAGTCGTCGATCCGAACCGCCGACGGCGACTCGCTCCCCATCGAGACCCACTTCTCGTCGGTCGAATTCGCGAACGGGCGCCAAGAGCGCGTCGGAGTGATCAGGGACGTGACCGACCGCAAGCAGAACGAACACGCCCTGCGGGAGCTGAACCGGTCCGCCCGGCTGCTGTTGGGGGCGGCGGACGAACGGGCTGTTTACCGGACGATCGTCGACGCCGCCACGTCGGTGTGGCCGAGCGCGACGGTCGTCGCCTACTCGCTGGACCGCTCGGCGTCCGTGCTCGAACCCGTCGCGGCGTCGACGGACGATCCCGAGGTGTGTCCGCCCGGGAGTACGGTCTGGAAAGCGTTCTCGACCGGTGACGGGCTGGACAACCCGGCCGAGCGAACCGAGGTGGCGACCGATCACACGACGGTCGATCCGACAGAGCACGCGACGGGCGGACCGGCCGACCCTACGGCTGCGGAGCCGAGCGATCGGCCTCCGAGCTTCCACCGCATCGGTCCCGGTTCGGTCGACGAACGCGAAGCGGACGACGCGGGGACGTCGCCGCAGGGACACGTGATCGAACGCTCGGACGGGACGGAGTCGAGCGGGACGCGAACGCTCTATGCGACGCTCGACGAGTACGGACTGCTCCGAATCGAGTTCTCGGACGAGGACCCCGCCGGCAACGTCGCGGAGTCCGTGGAGTTGCTGGCGGCGAACGCGGTCGCGGCGCTCGGTCGGGTGGACCGCGAGGCGGAGCTATCAAAACACCGCGAGACGCTCAGCGAGCGCACCCGCCAGCTCCAGCGGCTCCACGGGTACAACGACCTCCTCCGCCGCATCAACGGGGCGCTCGTCGAGGCCGACACGCTCGAGGGGATCGCGACCGCGGTCTGCGGTCCCCTCGTCGAGGCGGAGTCCGTCTCCTTCGCGTGGATCGGAGAGACGTACCGAACGGGCGGGGACCCGCGGCCGGTCGCCTCAGCCGGGGCCGGCGAGGGGTACCTCGACGCGCTATCCGCCGCGGCGGACTCCAACGACGTCCCCGTGGACCACTCCGACCGGGAGCCGAGTCACAGGGCGCTCGATACCGGATCTCTGGTCCACGTTCCGGACGTCTCCGACGGGCTCCGCGGATCGCCGTGGCGAGAGCGTGCGCTGGTTCGCGGGTTCGGTTCGGTCCTCAGCGTCCCGCTCTCGCACGACGATCTGGAGTACGGCGTCCTCTCCGTGTACGCCGACGAACGGGGGGCGTTCGAGGGGGCGCTCTGCGAACTGCTCGCGGAACTCGGCGACACCGTCGCCGACGCGATCAACAGCGTCGAGACCAGGCGCTCGCTCCAGAGCGGGTCCGTCGTCGAACTCGAAGTCCGGATCGACGGGCCGAACGCGGTCCTGCCGCGGATCGCGTCCGCCCTCGACGAACCGATTTCCGTCGACGGAGGGGTACGACAGGCCGACGGCCGGTCGCTTTTGTATTTCACCACCGAGGCGGACCCGACGGCGCTGCCCGAGAGCGTCCACGCCGTCGAGTCGGTCCGATCGCTCGACGGCGACGCGGACGGTCGGGTCGAGGCGTCGGTCGCGGCGACGACGGTCGTCGACAGGCTGACCGCCCACGGCAGCAGTGTCGCCCGCCTGGTCGCGGATGCCGGGGGATTCGACGCGACGGTCACGCTGCCGCCCGCGGTCGACGTCCGGACCGTCGTCGAGAGTCTCGCCGACCGCTACGAGTCGGTCGAGCTCCTGGCGCGGAGCGACCGCGAGGCCGACGGCGACGCCGTCGCCGGTTCGACGGTCGGCCCCGACGGGCTCACCGACCGACAGCGGGAGGCGGCCCGGACGGCCTACCTCGGCGGGTACTTCGAGTGGCCGCGCGGCAGTACCGGAGAGGACGTCGCGGCGGCGATGGGAATCACCCAGCCCACGTTCAACCGGCACCTGCGGACGGCCGAACGGAAGCTCTTCGCCGCGCTGTTCGACGCCCCCGCGGACGAGTGACACTCGCTGTCAGTACTACACACGTAGTACCCGAACGGTTGACATACGATACGCATCGAAACAAGGTCGATGCCCCCGCACCCGTACTGTAGAGACGGAGCATCATGACACCGGACTTGGCCGACGACCTCTGCTGGCACATCGTTTCGACGGTCGCCGACGAACGCGGCGTCGAGCCCGAACGGATCGAAGACCGACTCTACGACGTCATCGACGTCGAATCGCTGGCACACCTCGTCGATCAGGCGAGCGAGTCGGAATCGATCGACTTGTCCGTCTCCTTTCGGATGGCCGGGTGTTTCGTCACGGTGACCGGCGAAGAGACCGTCCGGGCGACTGCTCCGAGCTGACTCGCGACCAGGCACAGAGGAGGAACGCGTCGTCGGCGGAGGTGGGGAGGAGATCGTCGACGGAGCGTGGAGAGGGCAGCGTCAACGGAGATGGGGAACGCGTCGTCGACGGAGCGTGGGGAAGGTAGCGTCGACAGGAATGTGGGGGAAGGCAGCGTCAGCGGGGACGGAGGGGAGCCGTCACACCCGTCGCACGTCGAAGCCCGCGGTTCGCCACCGATCGAGATCGAGTATCCCCTTCGTGTCGACGACGTTCGGTTCCGCCATCAGCCCCCGCAACCGGTCGGGATCGAGTTCGGT
Source organism: Halobellus limi (assembly GCF_004799685.1). Lineage (NCBI taxonomy): Archaea > Methanobacteriati > Methanobacteriota > Halobacteria > Halobacteriales > Haloferacaceae > Halobellus > Halobellus limi. Next base: position 348,146 of record NZ_CP031312.1, on the reverse strand, counting down.
GAACTCGTCGTGGTCGGCGGTGATCACGACGGCGTCGGCGCCCGTCACCGCGTCGTCGACGTCCTGGAGCCGCAACGTCGGGTCCGCGACGTGGGGGTCGTGGATCGCGACGCCCGGCGTTTCCGGGGTGCCGCCGTCCGTCGCGGGCGTCGACGGCTTCTGTCCGTGCTGTAGCTCCCGGACCAGTTCGAGCCCCGGGCTCATCCGGGTGTCGTCGACGTTCCCCTTGTAGGCGACGCCGAACACGGCGACGCGCTTCCCGTCGAGGTCGGCGAGTAGCTCCTCGAGGAGTTCGACGACGAACCCGATCATCCCGTTGTTCACCGCCCGCGCGGTCGGGACGAGGTCGAGCGCGTCGGAACCGACGCCGAGGAACCACGGGTCGATCGGGAGACAGTGGCCGCCCACGCCGGGGCCCGGCTGGAGGATGTCGACACGCGGGTGCGCGTTGGCCATCTCGATCGCCTCCCGCGAGTCGATGCCGTAGTCGTGTGCGATCCGGGCGATCTCGTTCGCCAGGGCGACCTCGACGTCGCGGGCGGTGTTCTGGATCAGTTTCACGAACTCCGCGGTCGTCGGGCCCGCCGTCGTCCGGATCTCTCCCTCCGCGAACGTCTCGTAGAGTTCGACGGCCGCGGTCGCAGAGCGCTCGTCGATGCCGCCGACGATTCGGTCGTTCTCCCGGAGTTCGGCGATGACGTCGCCCGGGAGGACGGTCTCCGGACAGTGCGCCAGTCCGAAGTCCCGACCGGCGACCAGCCCGGACTCGCCCTCGACGATCGGACGGACGTGCCTCGCGGTCGTTCCCGGGGGGACGGTGGATTCGAGGACGGCCGTGTCGCCCGCTCGGAGGACCGATCCGACCGCTCGCGCGGCGGCGGCGACGTAATCGAGGTCCGGCTGCCGCGTTTCCTCGTCGAACGGCGTGGGAACGCAGATCACGTGATAGGCGGCGGCGGCGACGTCGTCGACGATCTCCAGCCGTCCGGACTCCATCGCCCGGACGACGAACGCCTCGAGTCCCGGTTCGTCGAGGCCGACGTCGCCGTCTCTGAGTTCCCGGGTGACGACCGGGTCGGCGTCGTACCCGTAGACGTCGTGGCCGTGAGCCGCCAGCATCGCGGCGGTCGGCAGGCCGATGTACCCGAGCCCGTGGACGCAGACCGAACTCATCGCGCCACCTCTCTCGATCTGGTCTCGAGCGGCAGCGTTCGCAGGATCCGTTCGGCGGCGTCGCCGTCCCCGAACGGGTTCTCCCAGTCGCCGCTCCGCAACAACATCTCGGTCGCGGCCGCGACGATCTGACCGGGGTCCGTCGAAGCGAGGCGGTTCGCCCCCACGTCGATTGTCTCCGGGCGTTCGGTGTTGTCCCGCATCGTCACGCACGGCACCCCGAGGATACACGCCTCCTCCTGGACGCCCCCGGAGTCGGTCAGGACGAGGTCCGCCGCCGCCGAGAGGCGCAGGAAATCGAGGTACTCGAGGGGCTCGACGGTCCGGATCCGCTCGGGGACGTCGATGTCGAAGGCCTCGAGACGGTCTCTCGCGCGCGGATGCACCGGATACACCACCGTAGCGTCGTGTGCCTCCGCCGCCCGTTCGACGCCCGCGAGGAGGTCTCTGAACCGCGCCTCGTCGTCGACGTTCTCCTGTCTGTGTGCCGTCATCACGAAGAAGTCGTCGTCGACGAGGCCGAGGTCCGCGAGGACGGTGCTCTTCCGGCGGGCGATCTCGCGGTTCCGCAAGAGCGCGTCGACCACCGTGTTACCGGTGACGGTGATCCGGTGCTCGGAGATCCCCTCGTCGAGGAGGTACGCCTTGCTCTGTTCGGTCGGCGCGAAGAGGTACCCCGCGACGTGGTCTGCGACGACCCTGTTGGTCTCCTCGGGCATCGACCGATCGAAGCTCCGCAGGCCCGCCTCGACGTGGCCGAGCTCCGCGTCCATCTTGCTCGCGGCGATCGATCCGGCCAGCACGCTGTTGGTGTCGCCCTGCACCAACACGACGTCGGGGTCGAGTTCCGTGAGCGCCCGCTCGACGCCGATCAGCATCCGGCCGGTCTGCTCGCCGTGCGAGGACGACCCGACGCCGAGGTTGTAGTCGGGTTCCGGCAGTTCGAGCTGGTCGAAGAAGACCGAATCGAGGCTGTCGGAGTAGTGCTGTCCCGTGTGGACGATCGCGTACTCGACCTCCAAGCGCTGACACGCCTGCACGACCGGCGCGAGCTTGATGATCTCGGGTCGAGTGCCCAGGACGAACGCGACGTCTGTCATTCGGAATCACCGTCCCTCGAGGCGGCGGTCGTCCCGCCGTCCTGGTACACCTCGAACCCCGAGGAGACGTCCGGGACGTCGTCCACGTGTTCGATCTCGTGGCGCCGCGAATAGCTGACCTTGCGGACGAGGCCTTCGTTCTCCGAGACGTCGAACCACAGCCCGAGCACCAGCAGCAGTCCGCCGAGCGCCCCGACCGCGACCGAGACCATCCCGCCCAGGAAGGAATCGACGGCGGGTGAAGACAACGCGTACAGCCCGCCGGCGACCCCGGTGAGCGCCACGGTCACCCCGAGCAGGTAACAGATAACGAGGGGGTGGAAGCGTCGGACGACGTAGGAACGCGCGAGCCGTTCGAGGAAACTCCTGCCCAGGAGGAACGAAACGCGCGGGACGAAAGTCCAGTAGTTGATGCCGCTCGTTTCGTCCCCGTAGACGGCCGGGTGCGAGACGTCGGCGATGGGCTCCCGGTTGACGTTGAGCGCGAAGAGGACGTGGTTCAAGAACCCGTACCGGTCGTAGAGGCGTTCGAACCCGATCGTCCGGAGCCCGGCGTTCGATATGGCCGTGAACCCGTTCTGTGGGTCGGAGAGCCGCCAGTAGCCGCTGGATATCCGTGTCAGCAGCGTGAGCGAGACGTTCCCGAAGAGCCGCCAGGCGGACATCGACTCGTAATCCTCGCGGGAGGCGAGCCGGTTGCCCTTCGAGTAGGTCGCGTCGCCGCTCGTGACGGGCTCGAGTATCCGGTCGAGCCGCGAGGGGTCCATCTGTCCGTCGCCGTCCATCACGGCCGTCACGTCCATCCCGTCTTCGAGCGCGCACGCGTAGCCGGTCTTGACGGCCGCGCCCGCTCCGCGGTTGCGCTCGTGCCGGACCGTGACGACGCGCGGTTCCCGCTCGGCGTCGCCGTTGGAGGCGCCGCGGGCCGCCGCCGTTCCGGCGTTGACGCGTCGGGCAGACGCCCGCATTTCGTCCCAGGTGCCGTCCGTCGAGGCGTCGTCGACGGCGTATATCCGGTCGACGTACGCGGGCATCGTCTCGATCACCGTGCCGACGTGACCCGCCTCGTTGTGCGCCGGAACGACGACGCCGATAGTCTGTCCGTCGTACATCGTCAGGGTGCGACCTCGCGTAGCGCCGCAAGTGCCCCCGGCGTCCGGTCCCCGTGTGGACGTCTGAACAGGCGGTCTGTCTGGATGGTGAGTACGCTCATATAGGATCTTCCGTTGGGGTCCGGCGCGTCGGGCCGCAGTCGCCGGCGACGCGACCGGACATACCCGTACAACCGCTCTATGTGGGTTTTGTTATACACTGCCTCAGTGCCGCACCCGGGGAGGGGTCGCCGGTCTCGGAACGATCGAAGAGCGGGGCGGCTCATTCGGGGCCAGGAGCCGTTATTTGCCGCCGATGACAGGTTTCCGTTTGATTAACACGACACTTACTGCGGGAGGAAAACGACGAGTCGGCACCCGGTTCGGGCGCACCGAAAGCAGGTCGTGGCAAAAACGCAGTCGTATCAAAAACGCAGTCGCGCCGACGCCCGCCGATACTGATTATTCTCGTCTCTTGCCGCCGAGCGCCGGCAACGGGGGTGCGCTCGGGGGTGAAACGTGAGAGTAACCAGTATGAGGGGACCGATCCGCTCGCGACTACAGGTTCACGTACTGGTCTTCCCACTCGCGTCGTCGTCTGAGACTCTCGGTTCCCTTCTCCGTGATCTCGTACACGTTCGTGCGTCGGTCGCTCTGTCCCTTCTCCACGTAGCCCTTGTTCACGAGCGTATCCAGGTTCGGATACAGGCGACCGTGGGTGATCTCACCGATCACCGTCTGGAGTTCGGTCTTGATCTCCTGCCCCGAGGGGTTGGATAGCCCCGTGATCACGTACAGCAGGTCCCGTTGAAAACTGGTGAGCTCGAAGAGCGGCTCTGACATACTCTTGTGCTACCCCCGCGAGCGTTTTGTTATGGAGAGCTAAACGCCCTCAACAGGCCGCCAGTCGGCGCGCGCGGTCGGTTCCCGCGGAGGAGCGAGGAACGGTCGCAGCCACCGCCGCGGCGGTATCCCGTCCGTCGTCCGATCGACGTTCGAGCGACGTGGCGACGACGTACGGACGTTGTCGTCGCCGCCGGACGTCGAACGGATCGTCGGGGCGGCCGAGTCGCGACGCAGCGGCGAACGAGGCCGACCGTCCGCTCCGTCGTCGATCAGTCGGAGCATATTCGCGGTATGGACGTGATAACAAATTGAATGAAGCCCAATGTGTGTGTATTCGGATCGCACTGCCACGGAGGAGGCGAGCAAACCGCTGTTGGATAACGAGACTATGTTATGAACACGACGGAGGAACTCACAAAGGACGAGGTATTCGAGGTGCTGAGCAGTTCGCGACGCCGGCGGATACTGTATCACCTCCACCGGCGTGGCGGAGCTGCCGACCTTCGAACGCTCGCTCGGGACACGGCAGTCGACGAGACGGGTGAATCGGTCGAAGACGACGTAGTAAAGCGGTTCTACATCTCGTTGTATCAGACGCACGTCCCGAAACTCGAGGAGGTCGGGATCGTGGAGTACGACAGCGACGACAAGTCGGTCTCGTTGACGGACCGCGTCGAGGAGATCGCCCGCGTTCTGAATCACGACGTCGGCCCCGACCGACAGTGGGCGTCGTACTACGGGGGGCTCGCGCTTCTCGGTGGACTCCTCGCGGTCGGGCAGATCGTCGGGGCGCTGCCGCCGGGGGCCAGCCTGCTGTTCGCGGGAGCCGTCCTGGCACTGGCGCTGTATCAGTACTACGAGACGCGGGTCAAAGCGAGAGAGTACTCGTTTCTCGAACACCTCATCAACGACTGATACTGAGTACTCTCGTCTCTTCCCGCCGAGCGCCACCCCCGTGTACGGCGCTCGGCGGTGAAAAGTGAGAGTACTCAGTATGAAGCGTAAGCGCGCGACCGGTGGTCCGACGGTCCTGACGGCGCGCAAAACGTCGCTCGATCGGGGACCGTCGCGCGATCGGATGGCAAGGAGTACGCGAACAGTCGCGAACGAAGAACGCGATCAGTCACGAACGCGACGACCGACGAACGCCCGCGCGCGCGTCACTGCAGGTACTGGATCCCGACGATGAAAGCGATCCCGGCGACGCTCACGAGCGTCCACCCCGTCGGCGGCACCGCCGAGAGCGGACCGACGCCGAACGTGCCCAGAGAGACGACGACGACGAGAAACGCGGCGACCGCCGGAACCGTCCAGCTCCACTCCAGGCCCTCGTCTTCCTCTACCGGTTCGATGTACTGAAGCAATTGGGCCACCGAGTCCTGGAGTTCGATCGTTCCGCGGTTCTTGTCGTACTCGACGACGCCGAGTTTGTCCATCTTCGGGAGGTGACACTGGTACAGACCGATGTACACGCGCTTTCGCTGATCGGAGGAGAGCTGTCTGACCGTCGTGTCGTTCTCCTCGGCCGCGATGTGTTCGGCGATGTCTTTCAGTTCCGCGTTGCCCCCGTGCTCTCTGAGATATCGAATCGTACTCCGCCGACGGCTGTTTTTCAACAAGTCGAAAATCTCGCCTTTATCCAGACTCGAACCGTTCGACCGGGAGGCCTGGCCGATCATCTCCAAGTTGGAATCGTCGTCGACGTCCGTTTCTCCCCCGTCCGTCGAGTTTCCTGTTCGAGCGAGCGAGCCCTCATCGATTGACCCCGATTTTCCCGCGCTCATAGAACCCCTTAATCATCCTACTACTATAGATATAACGAACTTAATGGCTGAGCAACAATTGAGAGATGTTCTCACACACTGAGAAGGGGGTCAGCAGAGTGCCCCGAGAACCGGAAGGCGTACGGCACTTTGGAGAAGGTAGGAGCCGATTAACGCCCGCAAGCCCCCGATCGGAGCGTGACCCGAGTCGTCGTAGCAGGGTTCCGACAGACGAGCGGGAGCCGCGCGACCGTTCAACCGGCGTTAGATCGAGTAAAGCGACGGTATCGGAAGCGTTCCGGCGTTAACGGGAGAGAAACCTCACCCGTGGTCGCTTCCGGGCCGCGCGCAGTCGTGGGCCGTGAGAGAACGCCACCGCCGCGGATGTCACACCGCGAACGTGAGCAGGGAGACGTCGTCCGTTTTCCCCTCGACCGGGGCGCGGTCGCGACGCCGGAGCGTTAGCAGACGTATACTATTCTTTCGACCCGAAGAGCATCCGACGATGACCTACCGTGTCGCGATAATCGGGACCGGACCGGATCCCGAGACCCAAGACCGTGGCGGATACGCGATGGCGTACCGACACGCCGCCGGCTACCAGCGGCTCGATTCCTGTTCGCTCGTCGCCTGCGCGGACATCGTCCCCGAGAACGCCCAGGCGTTCGCCGACCACCACGACCTCACGGCGGTCTACGAGGACCATGAGGCGATGCTCGAAGCCGTCGAACCGGACATCGTGAGCGTCTGTGTCCCCCCGGCGGTCCACGCCGACCTGGTCGTCGACAGTGCCGAGACCCCCTCCGTCGACGCCGTCCACTGCGAGAAGCCGATGGCGACCACGTGGGGCGACTGCCGCCGGATGGTCTCGACGTGTGACGCCGAGGGCGTCCAGTTGACGATCGACCACCAGCGACGGCTGTCCGAGCCCGTGCAACGCGCCAAGGGGCTCCTGAAAGGCGGCGAGATCGGCGGTCTCAAACGCCTGGAGTGGTCGGAGGTCAACCTCTTCGACGCCGGGTCGCACCTCTTCGATCTCTGTGATTACTTCGTCGGCGGCGCGCGCGCCGAGTGGGTGCTGGCCGGGATCGATTGCTCTCACGAGAACCGATGGTTCGGGGCGCTCAACGAGACGCGAGCCATCGCCCGGTGGCGGTACGCCGACGGAACCATCGGATTCGCGTCGACGGCGGAGGACGGCGAAACCGTCGTCGACGCGTACCTCCGAATCGTCGGGGAGGACGGCGTGATCGAGATTCAGTCCGAGGACGGGACGCCGCTCCGAATCCGTACGGACGGGGAGTGGACGGAGATCGACACCGACGAGAACGTCTACGGGCCGACGCCTGGCCTCCTCCATCGCGGACTCGACGAGGTTGCGAGTCTGATACCCGGAGCCCCGTCGCCCACACCGCCCCCGAACCACTACGAACGAGCGATCGAACATCTCGTCTCCTCTCTCCAGCGCGAGACCGAGCCCCTCTTTTCGGGTCGCCGGGTCCTCCGCGGAACGGAGCTGATCTTCGCCAGCTGGGAGTCCGCCCGACGGCGCGGCCGCGTTCATCTCCCGCTCGACGTCGAGGGGAATCCGCTCGAAGAGATGTACGAGGCCGGACAGCTCGGCGGGCTGAGAGAGCACGCGGAGACGACACCCACGCAGTAACAAGAGACGGCACCCGCGCAGCAGTCGACCACACCGCCCGCGGAAGCGGGGGACCGCCGACGAACGTATCGAGCTGAGAGACATTCACCAGTGGATGAACGTGTAAATTTCCAAATACTTATTGCGATTAATGTCGCATTAACGCTCGCATGGCACGCAAGCTGGCACACGATCGAAAGTCCGACGAAACCGAAGGGGAATCAAACGGGAGCGATCCGCCCGCGGCGCGAGGAGCCAGCGGGCGCACTCTGGAACGCCGAACGTACCTCCGTCTCGGCGGCACGGTGGTCGCAGCGGTCCTCTCCGCTGCTGGGGCCGTTCCGACGGCCGTAGCGGCCGCCGTCGGGAGCGACGACGACGGGCATCGCCTGCGGATCAGCGGCTCGGGGACCGCATCGACGTACAAACTTACCGTCGACGGGGAACTGACGCCCGGTGCGGACGCGAGTCGGGACGCCGAGGCCCGCATCTCCGAGTGCACGGCAGAAGGAGCGATCACGACCGGCGAGCGGCGGTATCGATTCAGCGGTGAACTCCGCGACCTGCAGGTTGATGGCAATGCCGCCGTCACGATCGACGGCGACAAGGTACGCCGTTCCATCGCTTCGAAAGGGGAGCGCCGGTGAGCGTCGGCAAGACAGGTGGGGCGAGGTCGGGTACGTCATCAGTCGCGGTACAGATTTCTCGCTCCAGAGCGGCTCATCGAGCGTCAGCCGACGTCATAGCGCACCGCAACTGATTCCGACTGATGACCAGCATCCCGACGACGATACCGAACGGGCGCGACGGCGTCAGCAGCACGTAGCTTCCTACTAACAATGACATAGAACACAGTACGGGAACCTAATGAATTCGCCTTCGAACGGCTTCCGGGATGGTAGAACGCCTCGGGGACTCGCGAACCGAATCCTCGATTGGACCGCGAGAGCGTCCGGTGGGAGCCCGCGGGCGACGGAGAACGCGAACGGCGTGACCGGCCCGGAGCACTCGCGGCAGGACGGCACGAGGGACCGACCCCGACTGGCCTTTTATATCCCGACCCTCTCGGTGGGGGGCGCAGAGCAGGTGACCGTCGACATCGTCAACGGTCTCGCGGCACGCGGCCAAGACGTCGAACTGATCATCTCGCACGCCACGGGTGAACTGCTGCCTAAGGTGTCCGACGAGGTGAGGGTAACGATACTTGGATCGACCCGATTGCCGGTGGTGGGTATCGCGGCGCACGTCCCCGCTCTCGCGCGCTACCTCCGTCGGGTCGAACCGGCGGCCATCTTCCCGCAGATGACGCACGCGAGCGTCACCTGCCTCGCCGCCCGCCGATTGGTGGACGTCGAGACGGCCGTCTTCCCGACGAAGCACTGCGCGTTCGGCGAGTCCAACGATGTGACGCTGAAGTCCGAAGCGCTCAGGCGCTTGGCGACAGCGCTCTTCCCGACGGCTGACGGCATCATCGGCGTCTCTCGGGGCGTCGCAGACAGCCTCATAGAGAAGATGGACCTCGACCCCGACCGGGTCAGCGTCCTGCACAATCCCGTCGAAATCGAGTCGATTCGGGAACGAGCGAACCAACCGGTCGATCACGAGTGGATTGAGGACGACGACGTCGACGTCGTGCTGTTCGTTGGACGGCTCGAACGGCAGAAGGACCTCGAGACGTGGCTCAGGACGTTCGCGCGCGTCCAGGAGCGGAATCCCGACACGAGGGGTGTCGTGGCCGGGAAGGGGTCCCAGCTCGAGGCGCTCCAATCTCTGGCCGCCGAACTCGGTATCGAAGACGTGGTGTCGATCCCGGGGTATGTCGAGAACCCCTACCGATTTATGCACAAGGCCGGGACCTTCCTCCTCACCTCGCGGTACGAAGGACTCCCGACGGTCATCATCGAAGCGCTCGCCTGCGGGTGCCCCGTAGTGGCGACGGACTGCCCCAGCGGGCCCCGCGAGATACTCGCCGACGGCGAGTACGGACGTTTGGCGGCAGTCGGCGACGTGGACGGACTCGCCGACGCTGTCGTCCAGACACTCGCGGATCCCCTTTCTGCCGCGGTTCTCAGAGGTCGGGCGGAAAACTTCGCGCCCGGCCCGATACTCGACGAATACGAGCGGTTCATCCGGACGCACGTCGTCGAGAAGCGTCCGGTGCCAGAAGCAGCGTGAGCAGATTCGAAACCGGCGACGGCGTCGGATCGAAAACGGATCGGAAATCGGTATCAGGCGGAGTCGGCCGCGCTACGCCAACTGCTCCAGTCGCGGTCCAGTTTCAGTACGTCGCCTTCGGTCTTCCCGAAGTTCTCGTCGAGCGGGACAGCGGGGCGTGCCAGTTGACCACCTCCGCTTCGGGCTGGACGTATCTGCCGTAAGTTCTTGACCGAAGCCCCGAGACAGCCGTACCGGACGACGGCTTGACGCAGATACCGAGGTGGGCGTCCGTCTGGCCGCTGACCTCCAGAAGTCTCGTCTTCGCCGGGCCGGCGTTAGAAGGTCAATCCGCCCTGATCCTCCGTGAGACGGATAGGAACCCGGTCATACTCCCCGATGAGGACGTCGTCCTCGTGGAGGTACACCGTCCCGTTCGGGGCAGCGGGGGCGATGGCCCGGTTTATCGCCTTCGTGTCGTCCATTCCATCGACAGTTGCGCCGTGGTCACGGATACCGACGACCATCAGCGACTCGTCCCTATCGCGGCGGCCCGCGCGGTTGGTTCTTCGTCTCGTCCCGTCTGCGGGGCGTCGTGTAGTTCCTCATCTCGTCCGGATCCGACACGTCCCTCCTCCGCAGTTTCGACCGAGGACAGCGATACTGACGCTTTTTTGCAGAAGGTGTGATTTGCTTCCCAGTTAGGTATCAAATAGTCGTGATTTGTTCTCCAATCGGCTACTAGGTAGTTATTTTATGTCCGAATTCGCGGGGAATCTGAGGAAGGAAAACGCACGTTACAACGTCTCGAACAGCCGTCGTCAGTTATTTTTCGAGTATTATGTGGCGTATTATTATCCACGTCGTCGACGAAGGCCGAGCGTATGAGTGGAATCTGCGGCGGCGAGATGGATTCGGGCGAACTCGCCGATACGGTCTCTCAACTCGACGGGTGGAACGCAGAGACGAGGTGGGAGTACGAATTCGACGACGACGCGCTCGCAACCACCAGCCCGTCCATCGATTCGAACGGCTACACGACGTGGAGCGACGGGAGGCACGCGGGCGTCGTCTACGGAACGGTCACGAACCTCGACGAACTCGGCTACGACGAGCGGGCGCTGTTCACCGCGGTGCTGTCGGACCCGGTGACGGTGGCGGCGGAACTCGAAGGCGAGTTCCTAATCGCCTGTTATGACGGGTCCGGGGACCGCCACGTCGTGGTAACCGACAAGTTGGGGGCTCGAACCTGTTTTTACACCGCCGACGGTCGTTTCCTGTACTCGACGTCGATGAATTCGCTGGTGCCCCTCCTCGAGGACCCGACCGTCGATATGCAGGCCGTGAACGATATGCTGCTGATGGGTCATATGTGGGGCGAACGGACGCTCCTCGGGAAAGTTCGGGCGATGCGGGCCGCCACCGTACTCGAAGTGGCCGACGGAGAGCGATCGGCGACCCGGTACTGGAAGCCGGATTACGAGGCGCACGGCGGCGACAGCGACGGCTACTTCGACGAACTGGCCGACCGCTACGAACAGGCCGCGAGGCGGGTGGCCGGGACACTCCCCGAAGAGGCCGGAATCTGGCTGTCCGGCGGGCTCGACAGTCGGACGACGGCGGCAGCTCTCCTCCAAAACGCCCCACCCGGCCACCTCGACCGCCTCCTCGCTTACGGGTACGATGCGAACCCGCCGACGGAGGACAACCCGAAGATAGCGTCGCAGATAGCCCGCGAGTTGGGCATCGAGTATTCGCAGATTCCGCTGACTGCAGAGACGTTCGCCGAGGACATCGAGCGAGTCATCGACGTGACCGACGGGATGCTCCAGTGGAACACGACGGCGAACCTCTCCCCGTCCTACCACATCGAACGCGACGTGCCGGTGCTGATGGAGGGCGTGCAGGGAGAACTTATCGGCGATCATCTCCTGCGGTATCACTTCGACGAATCCCGGTCCATCGTCGAGACCCAGTTCGCGAGCGAAGCGTCTGCCAGCAAGGAGCAGGTGAACAAACTGCTCACCGAAGACGTTGATCCGATGAGGACGTTCAAAGAGGAGGCAGAGAAGAGTCCCGAGACCACCCACCGCGGGAAGGTGCTCGATATCCACTACCAGAACTACTACGCTCGTGCCGGACTCGAAAGCAACCGGCTGATGCGCGACCGGACGGGGAGCCGTTCGATGCAGGTTGACGGCGGCTACCTCGAGTGGTGCGCGAAAATGCCCCGTTACTACCGGAAAGGGTCGTTTCCGCTATCGCACCACGTGTTCAAGTCCGACGCAGGCGGCGTTCCGTACGGGACGTCGATAGCGAAGTTGGAGCTGTGCCGGCGAGTATCGCCGAGCCTCTCCGAGATCCGGTACGAACGGACGAAGACGAAGCCGGCGCGGCCGTACCGGTTTCACGTCGCGGGATTCGTCGGCAACGTCGTCCTCAGCCGCCTCCAATCGAAAGCCACCTACGCGGGCGGGCAGCTACAGGACTTTTGGATTCGGGACACCGATACGTTCGTCCACGAGTGGGTGTCTCAGTACGTCGGCGACGCCACAGACCGGTCCTTCTTCGACGCCGACGCGGTCGAGTCGGTGTTTGAACGGCATATGAACGGCAGCAACAACGCCTCGATGCTTGCACGGATAACGACGCTGGAGTACTGGCTTCAAAATCACCTCGACTGAGTGCGAGAGAGAAGCGACCTACGCCGAGAGGTCGAACGCTCCGACGTACGCCCGCGTCGAACAGCCACCCAGTCCCTCCGTTGGCGACCTGTTCGGAAATTCCGCCGACACACTAAATGAGACGGGGTTGCACTCGCCGTCGCCTCGTCGATCGCCGTCGGCTACCCCTCGGAGTAACTGGGAAGGATGAACCACTATCGGACCGTACGGGACCCCGCTTCCAGAGGGCTCGGCCACGAGTCTCCGCTCGCCGTAGGCGGAGACGATGCCTACCGAATGGCGCTCTCGTGGCCGGTGGGATGCAGAAACTGAAACGCCGAAGAGACGCTTCAGGAGTTATTTACTGGACGTTACACCCCGAAAACTGGTTCAGGTAATTCGTCGGCGTCTGGACGTCTGCCTAACTTACCGAGACGAGGAAGAGACAGGCGCACGGGAGTCGACAGGCTATTATTCCTGCGAGCGCCTCACCTCCGTATGTGGCCCTGGGAGCACGTTTTTTTCGCGTACGTACTATTCTCGCTGTACGTGCACGGCCGTCACCGCGAGCGACCGACGGACGCGGCCGTGGTGGTGCTCGCGTTCGGGGCGGTGCTCCCGGATCTCATCGACAAGCCGCTCGCGTGGCAGTTCGGCCTGTTCGAGACGGGATACGCCGTCGCACACTCGGTGTTCGTCGTCGTTCCGGCGCTGTTCGGCCTCGCCCTTCTCGCGCGTCGGAGAGGGTCAGAGACCCTGACCGTCGCGTTCACCGTCGGCTATCTCCTCCATCTCGTCGGCGACGTTCTGCCCGCCTCGCTGTCCAGGCGAACGGTGGATCTCTCTCCGGTCCTGTGGCCGGTCTCGAATCGGCCCCCGATCGACGCGGGGGGAACGTTCGCCGAGAGCACGCTCACGCTACTGGTCCGGTACGTCGCACAGCTGCTCACCCTCGAGCTCACACTGGTCGTCGCGCTACAGCTCGGGTCGGTCCTCGTCGGGACCGTCTTGTGGCTTTCGGACGGCAGTCCGGGTCTCAGGGTACTCACGTCCCCGCTCCGATGGCTTCGCGAGGTGTGAAACGGCGATCTCGCGATTGGGGGAAGTCCTCGGACGGGAACCGCAAGCGAGCGGTACCCACTGCCTCGCCGGCTACCGGTCGAGTACCGAGCGACCGTGGTCGATCGCCGCCGCGGGATCCTCGGGGTCGTCGTCTTCGTAGACGAGCCAGCCGACGTCACTCCGGCGAGCGGCGTCGAGCACCCGGTCGAGATCGAGGATTCCCGTGCCGGGCGGGACAGACCGGTACGCCGGCGGGAACCGCTTCACGCGTCGAACGTCGGCGACGTGGATCAGCGGCATCCGATCGCCGAGACGCTCGAAGACCGCCACCGGATCGTAGCCACCGGCGGCGACCCAGCCGACGTCCACCTCGAACGTCAGCTCGTCCGTTCGGGAGACGAGTCGATCGAACGCCGTGACGTCGAGTGTGCGAGACGAGCCCCTGATCGTGAGATCGATCGTCTCGGCGGCGAGTCGCCAGACGATCCCCGGCGAGGGGAGGCGCGCGGGCGTCGCGAGGCCGTAGCGGTCGAGTAGCGGGAGAAACGGCTCTCGCGAGACGTGATAGGAGAGCTGGATGCCGTAGTTGTCGAGGCGCCCGGCGAGTTTTTCGAGACGGAGCGCGAGCGCGTCGACGTCGGCTTTCGACCGGAAGTGTCCGCCGCTGAGGTGCGGTATGATGACGTGTCGGCACCCGACGTGGCGCATCCGGTCCGCGAGGGCCTCGACGTCCGCCTCGATCCGCGCGAGGTCCACGTGGGCGGCCACGGGCGTCACGCCGGTGTCGTCGAGGGTCTCCCGGACGGCGTGCGGGTTCGTTTCGAGAAACGTCCCCGCGAACTCGACGCCCTCGAAACCGGCGTCGGCGACGCGCCGTATCCGCTCTGAGAGCGGGGCGTCCATATCACGAAGCGTGTGCAGTTGGATGGCTGCCCGGGGTCGCGACCCCGAGACAGAGCTCCTGGCGGTGACCTGAGCCATTACCGGCGGTTCGGTGGAACGCGAAGAGGTAATGAACCGCATATCCGGTCGGTAACCGCCGCCTATAGTCTCGACCGGGGCACCTTCGGGGTCGAACGACCGTGGTGCGAACCGGCCGAGACGCGAGCCGACTCACTCCACGTACACGTCGAGCAGGAGCTCACACGTTCGATCCCAGTTCAGGGCGCGAGCACGCTGGTAGTTCGCCCGACCCACCCGGTCGAGATCGGTCGACTCGTAGGCCTGTCGCAGCGCCCGGGTCAATCCGTCGGCGGCGGGGTCGTAGAGGAGGTCGTTCTCGGGCGGGACGGTCTCCGGGAGACAGCCGATCTTCGGGGCCACGATCGGCGTCGCGAAGGAGAGCCCCAGGTGCGCCGAACCGGAGTTGAGTATCTTCCGGTAGGGGAGAACGAGCACGTCCGCCGCGTTCAGGTAGTACTGGATGCGGTCGTCGGGGACGAACGCGAGCCTCGTCTCGATCCGCGGGTCCGACGCGGCGAGCGCCGTGACTTGGGCTTCGATGTCGTCGGTGTGCGGGCTCCCGACGATCCAGAGTTCCGCCTCGGGAAGATCGAGCGACGAGAACGCCTCGACGAGTTTTGGGACTCCCTTGTACGGTCGGATCTGCCCGAAGAACACGAACACGAAGGACTCCCCATCGATCCCGAGATCTGACCTGGCGGTCGCCCGCGAGACGTCGTTCTCGTACGCGTCGATGTAGTTTCCGTCCGGGACGACCGACAGCTCTTTCGCCTCGGGAACGCGATACGCGGCGGCGATCTCGTCGGCGGCCGCCGAGCACTTGACCGTGACGGCGTCGGCGACCCAGAACACGCACTCGCTGACGATCCGTTCGGTCCGGGGGTAGATCCCCTCGTGGCTCCGCTTGTTGTGAACCGTGCGTACGATCCGCACGTCAAACAGTGAGACGGCGAGGAGGTCGAAGAGGAACGCGGCCGCCCGCAGGAACGACACTAGGTCGTTCAGGCGCCGGGAGTCTAAGTCGTCCGTCGCGTAGTAGTCGTATATCCAGTCGAGTTGCATCACGTCGGCGTCGCGGTTCCGGAGCGCCGTCCGGGTGAGCGGGAAGAAGAGCAGGAGGTCCGGGGTTCGCACCTCGACCCCGTGGTCTCGGAGTGCCCTCGACAACAGCGTCATGTACGCGTTCCCCCCGTACCAGCTGCCGCTCATCAGTAGTACAGTGAGTTCGTCGGTGGGTTTCATCGGAGCGAGCGGTGGCCGAGAGCGAATCGTGACGATCGGGGACCGCTCTCGTCTTTCGGACCAGTTACTGCGCCGGTGCGTGCAGCGATCATCGTATGCCGGAGACGGATGAGAGCCGGATAATTATACCCTGAATACCGGAACTCGTGCGCCCTCGTTCCGGTCCGGGGCCGACTTAGTAACGACACTCGTCGGCTCGATCCGGCGATAGCGACCCGTATCGATGCGTTACCCACGGAATAACAATGCCCGCTTCCGTCGCTATGCGGAGTAATGGGAACTCGTGGAAGGGGCGTATCACCGATCGGTAATAGACGAATCACACGGAGATGAGAGACCGACTTCGGGAGTTCGTGAGACGCCTCGTTCCGTCCGGCTCCGTCGTCCAGCGGACGATGAAGAGCGGCATCTGGGTGTCGGTGACGACGGTCTCGGTCCGGTTCTCACAGATACTGATGCTCATCGTCCTCGCGCGGCTGCTCTCGCCGCGGGACTTCGGGCTGATGGGCATCGCGCTCCTGACGGTCTCCGCGACGAGGCGGTTCACCGACATCGGAATCAACGCCGCCCTCATTCAGGACGTCGAGGAAAACGTCGACAAGTATCTCAACACGACGTGGAGCCTGGAGGCCGGGCGCGGCCTCCTCATCTTCGCCGTGCTGTTCGTCGCGGCACCGTTCATCGCCGACCTGTTCAGCGAGCCCGGCGCGACGACGCTCATCCGGGTACTGGGACTCAGCCCGTTCCTGATCGGACTGCGGAACCCGGGCGTGGTGTACTTCCAGAAGGACCTCTCCTTTCACAAGAACTTCGTCTGGCAGAGCAGCGCCGCCCTGACGCAGTTCGTCGTCGGCGTCGCGTACGCCCTGTACTCGCCGACGGTCTGGGCGCTCGTGTTCGCCTCGCTGAGCCGGTCGTTCGTCAAGTTCGCCCTCTCGTACGTCCTCCACGACTACCGTCCCTGGCCCGCGTTCGAGATCGAGACCGCGCGGAAACTCATCGACTACGGGAAGTGGATCACCGGCGCGTCCATCGTGGGGTTCATTTACAGCGAGGGCGACGACGCCTTCGTCGGGTGGTTCCTCTCCGCGACGGCGCTTGGGTTCTACCAGTACGCCTACCGGCTGGCCGACACGCCCGCCTCGGAGTTCTCCGGGATCATCTCACAGATCACGTTCCCCGCGTACTCGCAGTTGCAGGACGACCTCGACGAGGTGCGGGAGGCACTCATTCAGACGACCCGTCTCACCGCGTTCGTCGCCTTCCCGCTCGCGTTCGGAATCGCGCTCGTCACGCCGAGTTTCGTCCCGGTCGTCTTGGGCGAGGAGTGGGAGCCGATGATCGTGACGATGCAGATCCTCGCGCTGTACGGACTGATGCACGCGATCACGCGCAACTTCGGTGCCGTCTGGAAGGCGCTCGGGCGGCCCGACTACATCGCGAAACTCGGGTTCCTGCGGGTTTGCTGCATCGCGCTCTTGATCTGGCCCGCCACGGCCAGGTGGGGCATCGAGGGAACGGCGCTCGTCGTCGTCGGCGTGTACATCCTCCCGATGTTACCGATCGACGTCTACCTCGCCGCGCGGATCGTGAACGGCCGGTCGATGCAACTCTACACCGAGTACGTGTACCCGCTCGTCGCCGCCACCGTGATGTTCGGATCGCTGCGGTATGCGACCTCCGTGACCGATCTCTCCCCGCTCGTCGAACTCGTCGTGCTCGTCCCGATCGGTGCCCTGCTGTACTTCGTCGTCGCCTACCTGCTCGAACGGCAGTTCGACTGGGGCATCGAGCACAACCTCCGGATGATCAGGGACGGACTCCGTGGGTGATACGTCAGTGCGGTCGTCCGAGTGGGTCCGAACCCGAAAGCCGACGCTCCGACCTCTCCTTGCAGCCGCATAGCTTGAAGTAGTCAGTTCGCGTATAGGACGGTATGAGCCGAGAAGTACACTTCAGCGACGTCAGCGAAGCCCTCGAAGAACTAGAGTACCCGATCGAGCGGTCGGAGGCCGGCGCGGAACTGGCCGACGTGACGCTCGTTCTGGCGGACGGGCGCGAGGACTTCGGTGACCTGATCAGCCAGACCAGCAGCGACGTCTTCGAGTCGGCCGAAGACCTCGAATCCGAACTGCACAACACGCTCCCGCGGGGGGCCGTTGGCGAACCCTTCCAGTCGGAGGGCGACGCCTGAGGTCCGCGACGCCAGCGGTCCACGGCGTCCGGAAAGCCTGCGCAACGCCGATCGGTGTCTAATCGAGCGTGTACCGACGGTACCGTCGGACGGCGTACCGGTAAGACCCGTAGGAGAGACCGACCGTCACCAGCAGATACAGGGAGAGTCCGCCGGCGACGAGCGGCGTCACGACCAGCCGCCCCGAGACGGCGAACCACGTCGCGAACAGCCCGACGACCGTCCCGCCGGAGACGACGAACAGGTAGGCCATCATCACCAGCGTGGAGGGCACGACCGTCTCCGCGCCCCAGAATTCGCGCTCCTCGTAGATCGGATACGAGGTTCCGAGCCCGACGGCGAAGAGCGACGCGGCGACGCACATCGGGAGGCCGACCCCGGCGAACGCCGCCGCCAGTTTCGGGGCGGTTCCCAGACCGAGAGCGGCCGTGGGGACGAGAACGGCGACCGGCGCGGCGATCGCGACGCCGGCGGCGATCCGACCGCGGACGAGGGTCCGGGGAGCCGTCCCGGTGAGGAGCACGAGCGGGAGTTGCGGCCGGTCGTCGCCGATCGGGTTCAGCCCGAACGTCGCGCCGGCGAGGTACGTCGCGAGACCGACGCCGGTCGCGGCCGCGAGCGGCCCGAGCGCGTCGCCGGAGGACTGCACGAAGGTGGTCCCGACCGGGCCGAGGAAGAAGACGATCATCACCAGGTGGCTGAACTCCTGTGGGTGGCGGACCGCGCGAACCAGGTGGCCCCACGCGATGCGTCCCGGTTTCGTCGCCGCGAAGGGAGGGGGCGCGGCGAACCCGCCGGTCGACTTCTCCGATCGCGTCGCTCGTTCCGGTCTCGACGCGTCGCCGAACCAGAGCGTCGTCGCCGAACGGGTGGCGACGGCGAGTCCGAGGGGTGTGAGCGCGACAGCCAGGAACAGGACGCCGAGACCAGTCGGCGAGAGTGGCTGGGCGAGCGGCGTGCCGACGAACGCGAGGGCGACGTACTCCGACAGCGGGGCGAGCGTGACCGCGTCCAGAATCCCCCGGGCGGAGAGCGACCCGTCGGCGACGAGGCGGCCGATCGACTGCGAGGCCAGGACGAGCGCGAGCATCCCGAGGAAGCCGCCGACCTTCACCGCACGACCGAGCGCCGGGAGCCGGCGGAAGAGGCGCAGGAGCCCGATCCCGATGGCGTACCCCCAGACGGCCGCCCAGCAGACGAGCGGGAGCACGACGACCGCGACCGTCAGCGGGAACGTCGCCGACCCGAGTCCGAGCGCGAACGCGGCGACGACCGCGGCGATCGGGATCCCGAACCACGCGAGCAGTCGAGCGATCTCCGCGCAGATCAGTCCGACGACGGCCGCACGCGGGTGGACGGTCGAGAGCAGGAGTTCCTCGGCCTCCGGACTCCCGATTCGCTCCAGCGTCCGCAGGGCGGCCAGCGAGAGGAGGAGAAACGGGAGCGCGGTCGCCGCGGGCCCG
This sequence comes from Halobellus limi, assembly GCF_004799685.1. Classification (NCBI taxonomy): domain Archaea; kingdom Methanobacteriati; phylum Methanobacteriota; class Halobacteria; order Halobacteriales; family Haloferacaceae; genus Halobellus; species Halobellus limi. The sequence continues at coordinate 328,790 of NZ_CP031312.1, read as the reverse complement.
AGAAACGGAACCGCGTCCGCCGACCGAACCGTCCGCCCGAGCAGGTACGCCGTCGGGAGCGAGAAGACGAGGTTGCCGCCGAAGAACAGGACCGCCGCGGCGAGTCCGAGGAGTCGCCGCCGGTCGCGGGCGTACCCGCGGAGGCTGCGGACGAACTCGGCGCGGGCGATGCGAAGCCCGTATCGGAGGTCAGATCGAAGGCTCATGGCTCAGACGCGTTCGGACCGGTCTCGTCGCCGTCGGCGACGTCGTCTTCGCCGCCCGTGACCGCGAGGAAGGCGTCCTCCAGCGACCCGCTCTCGCCCGTCGCCGCGCGCGACGTCACCGCGTCCGGCGGGCCTTCGGCGACGAGTCGACCTTCGTAGAGGACGCCCACCTCGTCGGCGACGGCCTCGACGACCGGCAGGATGTGCGTCGAGAGGAAGACCGTCGTGCCAGCGTCGGCGAAGGCCAGTATCGACTCCCGGATCCGCCGCGCGGCGCGGGGATCGAGCCCCGAAGTCGGTTCGTCCAAAAAGAGCACGTCGGGGTCGTGGAGGACGCTCTGCACGAAGGCGGTCTTCTGTTTCATCCCCTTCGAGTACGCGTCGATGCGCCTGTCGGCGTCGTCGAGCAACTCGAACTGCGTCAGGTACCGCTCGATTCGCTCGGCGGCGACCTCGTCGGATACGTCTCTGAGGTCGGCGACGTACTCGAGTTGTTCGCGCGCGCTGAACTCCTCGTACAGCGGCGGGGTCTCGGGGAGGTAGCCGACGTGAGGAGTGAGCGCGCGGCGGTCGGAGACGTCGACGCCGCAGACCCGGACGGTCCCGCTCGACGGGCGCGAAAGCCCGGTGAGGAGCCGCATCGTCGTCGTCTTTCCAGCGCCGTTCGGCCCGAGAAACCCGTACACTGTCCCGGTCGGGATCGAGAGCGAGACGCCGTCGAGCGCGACCTCCGAGCCGTACCGTTTCCGGAGGTCGTCCGCTTCGATGGCGGCAGCGTTCGTGGAGGGCATCGCGTGGGTGAGCGTTCGGGGGCCATCGCCTAACGGTTGTGGATGACACGCCGTCCAACCCGACCGAAATTGTTATTTCGTTGTGAGTTAGCAGTGGACAGACGATGGCCCGGATTGGTCCCTCCCTCCGAGGACGTGCTCGAATCGATACCGGACGACGCGACCGCGGTGTCGACTCCGGCGATCCGCACCGAGACCGGCTCGATCACGGGCGAGCCGCGCGGGGGCGAAGCCGATGACGCTGTACGCCCTCGACGCGATCGACGACGCCCTCGACGCGGCGCGGGCGTTCCTCTGGCCGTTCGACCTCGGCCGGTGGGCGCGGCTCGCACTCGTGATGTTCTTCGTCGGTGGCGCCGGCGGAACGCCGCCGTTCCAGTTCGGCGGCGGCACGCCGAGCGGGACGGGGTCCCAGACGCCCGACGTCTCCGGGATACCCGGGACGATACCCTCGCCCGGCGGGACGGAACTCGCGGTGATCGCGGCGATATTCGGGATCGTGCTGGTCCTCGGCCTCGCGTTCCTGTTCGTCGGATCGGTGATGGAGTTCGTGTTCGTCGAATCGCTCCGGCGCGAGGCCGTGACGATCCGGCGGTACTGGGGCGAGCGCTGGCGGCAGGGCGCTCGGCTGTTCGGGTTCCGGATCGTCCTCGGAGCGCTCACGATCGGAATCGTCGGCGCCCTCCTGGCGGCGATCCTCTGGCCCGTACTCGTCGGCGAGGGCGCACTCTCGATCGGACTGCTGTTCCTCGCAATTCCGGTTTTCGTAGTCGTGAGCGTGATCAGCGGCCTGGTCGGCGGATTCACGACGATGTTCGTGGTGCCGGTGATGGTCGCCGAGGACAGGGCGTTGCTCTCGGCGTGGCGGCGGTTCTGGCCGACGCTGACCGGCCAGTGGAAGCAGTACGCGGCGTACGCCGTCTTGAGCTTCGTCCTCCAGTTGGTCGCCGGGATCCTCGCGAGCGTCGTGACGGTGCTCGCGGCGGTGGGAGTCGCCGTCCCGATCGGTCTGTTCGGACTCGTCGGCGTGGGGCTGTTGAGCGTCTCCGAACTCGCCGGCTGGGGACTCATCGGCCTGGCGGTAGCGCTCTTCGTCGTCGCCGTCATCGTCATCGGACTGGTCGTGGCCGTGCCGATCCAGACGTATCTCCGGTACTACGCGCTGCTCGTCCTCGGCGACACGGAGGCGGCGTTCGACCTGATTCCGGAGCGGCGAGCGGCGGTCCGAGAGTAAGCCCGGTCCGACCGGTCGCGTCCCGGCGATCCGGTGGTTCCAGCGGCGTGGGAACGTCCGGGAGTTACAGGACCCCGGACGCCGAACTCCCGACCGGACAGATGAGTTCCGCACGCCGATTCGAAGACCGGACCGAGGCAGGTGAACGGCTCGGAGAGACGCTTCGAGAGCGGGAGATCGCTGCGGATATCGTGCTCGCGATCCCCCGTGGCGGCCTGCCCCTCGGACGGGCCGTCGCGGACGCACTCGACGCACCGCTCGACGTCGTCGTCGCGTCGAAAATCGGCGCGCCGGGGAACCCGGAGTACGCCATCGGTGCCGTCGCCGCCGACGGGAGCGTCTGGCGTAACGAGCGGGCCTTCGAGGGGGCCGGTGCCGACGAGGAGTACTTCGAGCGGGAGCGGAAGCGAGAAGCGGAGAACGCCCGCGAGAAGGCCGAACGGTACCGAAGCGGACGGTCGGAGCCGGATCTGACGGGGAAGGACGTCGTGGTCGTCGACGACGGCGTCGCGACGGGATCGACCGTCAGAGCGTGTCTCCGGACGCTCGCCGACGCGGGTGCCGAACGGATCGTACTGGCGGTGCCAGTCGGCCCGCCCGACACGATTGCGGAGTTGCGATCGATGGCCGACGAGGTGGTCTGTCTGCAAACGCCGGGGGACTTCAGGGGCGTCGGCCAGTTCTACGACCGGTTCGATCAGGTGTCCGACGAGGAGGCGATGACGTACCTGGATGAGCATCCGTGACCGCGGCGGGGAGCCACGCCGGCCGCGCCCGATCGGCCGCTCGCCGATACCGACACCTCGATCACCGTCTGACGTTTTCGAGAGTTGAGAATCGTTGACAGGAATTATCACGTCGGTCGTCGTACCTCCAGACACAGATGACCGACCGAAAAAACCCGTTCCGCGAGCTCGACCGGCTGTTCGAACAGATGCAGGAGAACGTCGAGGAGGCCAGTCGGTGGTGGGAGTCGGAACCGCTCGTGCGGAGCGACGACGGGTCGTCGCCGATGCGGGTCGACCTCAGAGACGCCGGCGACGAGTTCGTCCTGACGGCCGAACTCCCCGGATTCGAGAAGGGGGACATCGACGTCCGGCTCACCGACCGGAACCTCCGGGTGTCCGCCGAACGCGAGGAGGAAGAACGATCGGAGGACGGAGAGTACATCCACCGGGAGCGACACCGGGCGTCGGTCAGCCGATCGATCCCGCTCCGGGAAGCGGTGGAGACCGACGGCGTCTCGGCCACCTACGACAACGGGGTGTTGACCGTGCGGATGCCGAAGACCGAGCCGAGTGCGGAGAGCACCGAAATCGACGTGAGCTGAGGGGGAGTGTCGTAGAGATTCACAGATGTTGCATCCGAATCGAAGACGGCGGCCGGCCGGCCGGGGGTCCGTGGACCGCCGGTCGGCTACGATAACCGCTATGAGATCCGCGGCCGCGACACCGGACAGAGCGGAGTCGAGAGGTCGATGCCTGCGGCCGGCCGGTCGACGTGGGGGGCGTCGAACGCAGTCCGAGAAGGGCCCGCGCCGGTGTTCGACCGGCCACACACCGTCGGCAAGAACAGTTATGTGTTCACAGCCCAATTCTGTCCTATGGAACGGAACGTCGGCCAGACGGACAGCATCGTTCGGATCGCACTCGGGGCGATCGCGGGAGTGATCTCACTCGGTATCCTCGGCGACGCCGTTTCCGCCCCGGCGATCCTCTCACCGGTACTCGGAATCGTCGCGATACTGATGCTGGCGACGGGCGCGACGGGTCGCTGCGGTCTCTACTCTGTGATCGGGGTCGACACCTGCAAGGCCCGCTGAGCGCCTCCCCGACCCCGACTCCCCGAGCGAAGCGAATCCCCCCTCTCGAATCGGGCGGTCGACCGCGCTGCCGTGAAATGTGCGTAGAGAACATCTGGGACGCAGAGAACATCCGGATAGTTCTCTAATGAACACATTTAATGAATGTATCTAGTGAACATATATAGTGAACACATCTAATGAAGCTATTTAGTGAATAGAAATAGACGGAGGGCTCGGAGAGCGACGGGGCCCTCCAGCGGGAGGGAACGTCGTTCCCGAGGGACGAAGTGGCAGGTACAACTAAACGGCCGTCGCGTGTCCTGACACGTATGACCGACGCGAACCGCGCGTCGCGGATCAGCGAGGCCGCCCGGCGGGAACCGACGGCCGTAGAGCTGGAGGAACTCGGCGCGTGCCTCGACGCCGACTCGCGTGCGGCGCGGGGACACGCAGCAGAAGCGCTCGGCCGCCTCGCGCTGGCGGGCCGGGACGTCGAGCCGTACGCCGATCGGCTCGGCGGACTCCTGGCGGACACCGAGCTACTGGACGCGGGAGTACGGTTGTCCGTCGATCCGGACGCCGAGGGGTGGTTCCAGCCGCGCGTCGTGGCGTTCGCCGCGGCGGCGCTCGTCCTCACGGGATCGGTGGAGCGAGCGGACACTATCGAATCAGCCGTCCGCGCCTACGAGCGGTCCCACCCGGAGTTCGACGCGGAGACGCGGACGGTCACGGCGGTACGGGAGGTCGGGTGGGCGCTCGCGTCGGTCGTGATTTACACCGACGGCTACGTGGACGTGCTCGTCTCGCTCACCGAGCGGGACGACGACCTCGTCCGGCGGGTCGCCGCGTCGGCGCTGTCGGACGTCGCCGAGGAGTATCCGCCGATCCGCGACGCGTTCCCGGACGAGACGCCTCGGCTCGTCGCCGTCGCCGCGGAGTCGCTCGCGTCGGATCCGCACCCGCGGGTCAGGTACCACGCGGCGTTCGCGCTCTACGAGTACGCGCTGGGGCGGCCCGAACTCGTCCGCGGTCGACGCGACGTGCTGGTGGCGGCCCTCGAGGACGAGTCGGAACTCGTCCGCAAGGACGCCGCGGGAACGCTCGGGCTCGTCGGCGCGACCGACGCGGTTCCCGCGCTGCGTGAACTGGCCGAATCCGACCCCGCAGACCGGGTCCGCGGGTCGGCGGCCGACGCGCTCGAATCCCTCGGGGAGCCCGAATAGCGTCACGAACGGCGAACAGCGTCCCGGACGACGAATAACGCCGCGAACGGCGAATATCGGTGTCACCGACGGGCGCGGACCCCGGCACCGCCTACGACGTGGACCCCGACCGAAAACCAAAGTTCGTATATCAACGGCATCGCGTAGGGACGTACAAGATGATCGACGTGAGCGTAATCGGCTGTGGGAACATGGGCGGCGCCCTGATAACGGGGCTCGCCCAGGCCGGAAACTACGACATCACCGCCTACGACGTGGACCCCGACGCCTTCGAGGCGATCGAGGAATACGCGGATCGGACGACGACCGACCTCGAGGACGTTCGGGACTCCGCGGTCGTCGTCCTCGCGGTGAAGCCGGACATCGTGCCGCTGGTGCTCGAAGACCTCGATCTCCGAGCGGAGCAGACGCTCGTCACGATCGCGGCGGGCGTCTCGACCGACGTCGTCGCGAGCGAGACCGACGCGTCGGTCGTCCGCGTGATGCCGAACCTCGCGGCCAGAACGCGGAACATGGCCGCCGCCGTCTCGTGGGCGGAACCCGACGAGAACGTCAAGGCGATGCTCTCGGACCTCGGCGAGTTCGTCGTCGTCGACGAGGACCTGATGGACGTCGCCACGGCGCTGAACGGGAGCGGTCCGGCGTTCGTGTTCTACCTGATCGGCGCGATGCAGCAGCGCGCCGCCGAGGAGGGACTCGACGCCGACGACGCCCGCGTGCTGGCGGCGCAGACGTTCAAGGGCGCGGCGGAGACGGTCCTCCGCTCCGAGGAGTCGATCGAGGACCTGATCGACGCCGTCTGCTCGCCGGGCGGGACGACGATCGAGGGGATGGAGGTCCTGTGGGACAGCAGCGTGGAGTCGGACGTCGGCGACGCCCTGAGCGCCGCGCGGCGACGCTCCGCCGAACTGGCCGAGGAAGCCGAAAAATGAGCGGGGCCGTCGCCGCGGCGGAGCTCAAAGAGGCACGGCGGCTCGCCGCCGAGGCCGGCCGGGTCGTCGTCAAGGCCGGCACGAACTCGCTCACCGACGAGGAGTCGAACCTCGACGACGGCAAGCTCGACAAGCTCGTCGACGACGTGGCCGACCTCGTCGAGCGCGACAAGGAGGTCATCCTCGTCTCCTCGGGCGCGATCGGCGCCGGCAAGGGCCGGATCGGGTTCGACCCCGACGACACCGTCGAGGAGTCCCAGGCGCTGTCGACGATCGGCCAGAGCCACCTGATGCGCCGGTACACGGAGAGCTTCGAGCGCTACGGCCTGACGGTCGCGCAGATCCTCGTGACCGAGCACGACCTCGAGGACACCGACCGGTTCACCAACTTCAAGAACACGGTCGAGACGCTCTTAGAGTGGGGCGTCGTCCCCATCGTCAACGAGAACGACGCCGTCGCGACCGAGGAGATCCGCATCGGCGACAACGACATGATCTCCTCGTCGATCGCGATCGGCGTCGACGCCGACCTGCTCGTCACGCTCACCGACGTCGGCGGCGTCTACACCGGAAACCCGAAGGAGGACGCGGAGGCGACGCTCATCGAGGCGGTCGGCCGCAACTACGACGAGGTCGAACGGATCGTCGAGTCGACGGCGAGCGGCTCGTTCGGCGGCATCCGGACGAAGGTCCAGGGCGCCCGGAGAGTGAGCGAACACGGACGGCCGGCGATCATCGCCCGCTCGACGGAGCCGGACGTCCTCGAACGGATCGCCACCGAACAACCCGTGGGAACTATTTTCGTCCCGATCAACGGTCACGTATGACAGAACGCAGCACGACGGCCGAGAAGTCGGCCGACACGAAAGTGACGGAAGCACAGTCCGCAGCGCTGCAGCTGGCGAACCTCTCGGAGTCGGCCCGGAACGAGGCGCTCCACGCCATCGCCGACGGCATCGAGGCCAGAAGCGAGGAGATCCTCGAGGCCAACGCGAAGGACGTCGCGGCTGGCGAGGAGATGCTGGAGGCGGGCGAGTACACCCAGGCGTTCGTCGACCGGCTGAAGCTCTCGGAGTCGAAGTTAGAGAGCATCGCCGAGATGGTCAGAAGCGTCGCCGGCCAGGAGGACCCCCTCGGCCGGACGCTCGAAGCCCGACGGCTCGACGACGACCTCGAACTGTACAAGGTCGCCGTCCCGATCGGCGTGCTCGGGACCGTCTTCGAGTCGCGGCCGGACGCGCTGGTGCAGATCGCCGCGCTCAGCCTCAAGTCGGGCAACGCCGTCGTCCTGAAGGGCGGCAGCGAGGCCGCGCACTCGAATCGGGTCCTCTACGACGTGATCCGCGACGCGACGGCGGAGATCCCCGACGGGTGGGCACAGCTCATCGAGGCCCGCGAGGACGTCGAAACGCTCCTCGAACGCGACGACGCCGTCGACCTCCTCATGCCGCGGGGCAGTTCGGAGTTCGTCAGTTACGTCCAGGACAACACGAAGATCCCGGTGCTCGGCCACACCGAGGGGATCTGTCACGTCTACGCCGACGAGGACGCGGACCTCGAGATGGCCGCCGACGTCGCCTTCGACGCGAAGGTGCAGTACCCGGCGGTCTGTAACGCCGTCGAGACGCTTCTCGTCCACGAGTCGGTCGCCGAGGACCTGCTGCCCGACCTCGCCGCCCGCTACCGCGAGGCGGACGTCGAACTCCGCGGCGACGAGCGCGCTCGGGAGGTCGTCGAGATGGACGCCGCGAGCGAGGCGGACTGGTCGACCGAGTACGGCGACCTGATCCTCGCGGTGAAGATCGTCGACTCGCTGGAGGACGCCATCGACCACGTCAACACCTACGGCTCGAAGCACACCGAGTCGATCGTCACCGAGACCGCGGAACACGCCGAGCAGTTTATGCGGCAGATCGACGCCGCGAGCGTCTTCCACAACGCGTCGACGCGGTTCGCCGACGGCTACCGCTTCGGCCTGGGCGCGGAGGTCGGGATCAGCACCGGCAAGACCCACGCCCGCGGGCCGGTCGGCCTGGAGGGGCTGACGACCTACAAGTACCACCTGGAGGGCGACGGCCAGCTCGTCGCGACGTACGCCGGCGAGAACGCGAAGCCGTACCTCCACGAGGACTTCGAGGGCGAGTGGAACCCGGGCCGGCTGTCGACCGAGTGACGGCGACGTGATCGACCGCGTGCGGCTCCCTCGCAACGTGGTCGAGGTCGTTCGAACCCCCTTCGGACCGAAGAGCGCGATATTCGGAGCGACCCGAGAACGGCGCGGACGCAACCCGGGTGCGGACCGAGGCTGTGGCCCGTCACGGGCATTCGAGTGCCGACTCGAACGCGACCGTCGGGGAACCGGACGAACACTCTATACGACGGGGCGTGACAGGGGACCTATGCACCAGGTGCTCGCGGCGTTGTTACGGGGCAACTCGACACACGCGAGGGGGCTGCAGTCCCGATTCGACGACGTCCAGGACGCGCAGTGGCCCGAGGCGGTCACCGTCTGTTGCTCTGACTCCCGCGTCCTCCAGGATCACATGTGGGGCAACGACGTTCCGGGGCGGCTGTTCACCTGCAGCAACATCGGAAACCGAGTCGTCCAGCGAACCGATCGCGGGGAGGTCGTCTCGGGAGACGTCCTCTATCCGATCGTCCACGCGGACACGGGGCTCGTTATCGTTACCGGACACACCGGGTGTGGCGCAGTCACGGCGGCCTACGACGGGCTGACCGGCGACGAGTCCGAACCGGCGGGCATCAGCCACTGCCTCGGGCTGCTGCGGTCCCACCTAACGGCGGGGGTCGAACTGCTCCCCGACGGCGCCGACCGAACGGAGAGTATCAACTACCTCGTCGAATACAACGTCGACCGACAGATCGACCGCCTGAGAGCGAGCGACGAGGTCCCTCCCGAGACCACCGTTGTCGGAGCCGTCTACGATTTTCAAGACGTGTACTCGGGACGCCGCGGCGAGATCCACGTCGTCAACGTCGACGGCGAAACGACCGTCGAGGGACTCAAAGCCGACCATCCGGAGATCGCCTCCCGGATCGAGCGTCTCTGGGAGTACTGAGAGGGAGTGTCGCAGCCGACCGGCGGTCCACAGACCCTCGGCCGGCCGCGGTATTCGATTCGGATCGAACCGAACCGATGGGTTGCTACGATACTCTCTACGGGAGAGCGACGCCTCGGCCCGACAGGTTCCGGAACCGCACCGAGAGAGAGATCAGGCGTCCGCGCGGACGCGCTCGGCGAACTTCTCGCGGACCTTCTCGACCTTCGGCCGGGCGTGCATCCGACAGTAGGCGTCTGAGGGGTTCTTCTCGAAGTAGTCTTGGTGGTGCTCTTCGGCCGGCCAGAAGCGTTCCAGTTCCGCGATCTCGGTGACGACCTCGTCGTCGTACTCGCCGTCGAGCGCGTCGACGTACGCCTCGACCTGCCGCCGCTGGTCGTCGTCGTGATACAGCACGATCGAGCGGTACTGCGTGCCGACGTCGGGGCCCTGTCGGTTCAGCTGGGTCGGGTCGTGCGTGGCGAAGAACACCTCCAGGAGGTCGGCGTAGTCGATCACGTCCGGATCGTACGCCACCTGTACGACCTCCGCGTGTCCGGTCGTGCCGGCACAGACCTCCCGGTAGGTCGGGTCGTCGGTGTCGCCGCCAGCGTAGCCCGACGTCACCGACTCGACGCCGGCCAGTTCCTTCATCGCCGCCTCGGTACACCAGAAGCACCCGCCGCCGAACGTGGCCGTTTCGGTCGTCATCGGTGTTCCTTGGGCGTGGAATCCTATGTAGCTGACGCGCGTGGGACACCGGCGATGCCGACTGCCGCGTTCGGCTTGCGGGGGCGACAGTTCATATACCAGGACGGGGCCAGGGGGCGTATGACTTGAGCGAGGCCCCACGTCGGGTCGCGGTCGTTCGGCACGTCGACGTGGGAGGAGGCGGCGGTTCCGACCGGTCCGTCGTCGACTGTGTGCCGACTGTTCGCCATCGCGACCCGCCGTCCCGAGAGGCGGGAGTGATCGGTATCAGCCCGCCGAGCGTCGAATCCACTCCTCCAGCGTGAAGCCCTCCCACTCCGCGGACGATTCCAGCCGCCACTCCGACTCCTCCCAGGCGGGATACCGGACGTCGCCCTCGTACTCGCCGGGGACGCGACTCAGCACCATCCGGTCGACGTGCGGCTGAAACAGTTCGTAGATCGTCGCGCCGCCGAGAACGTAGGCGACCTCGGCGCCGAGCGACTCCGCGACGGCGACGACCTCCGAGACGTCGCCCGCGTGAAACGCGGTGTCGACCCCGTACTCGCGTTCGCTCCGGCTCAACACGATCTGGTGACTGCCGGGGAGGTCGTCCCGCATCGAGTCGAAGGTCCGTCGCCCGAGGACGACGGGCGCGTTCGCGACCCGCCGTCGGTACTGTCGCTTGTCGGCCGGGATGCTCTCCCAGGGGAGTTCGCCGTCGCGGCCGATGACGCCGTTCTCGGCGACGGCGGCGACTGAAACGAGTTCCATAGCGGCCGGATACGCGCGGGAGATACAAAACGGGACCGCCGAGTGGCCCGAGTCACGCGAAACCGCCGAGCGGTCCGAAATCAGTTTGTGCGGGGAGCCAGTACGCTGGAGGGATGACTGTCGACGAGATCAGCCCCGAGGAACTCAAACGGAAGCTCGACGGCGACGAGCCCGTACAGGTGATCGACATCCGCTCGCCGGCGGAGTTCGCCTCCGGACACGTTCCGGGGGCGGAGAACGTCCCGATGCACGAACTGCCGAGCCGCGTCGACGACATCGAGTGGGCCGAGGAGGTCGTCGTCGCCTGTCCGATCGGCCAGTCGTCGATACAGGCCGCCCGGCTCATCGGGAGTTACGAGGGCGTCGGCGAGGAGACGAACGTGAAGAGTATGGCCGGCGGCTACCAGGCCTGGACGTACGAACTCGAAGCCGACGACGAGTAACGCAGCCCGGTCGATCCGGAGAGAGAAAGCGGGGCGCTCGCTGGGCGTGCTGGCGCCGAAGGCCTCACGAAAGCCGCGGATCGCTGCCTTCTAATCCCGGAGCCGACACGTCTCCGTACTGATGAACGGACGACGCGGGGGCGATCGGTCGGGCGGTACCCCGACGGGGGAGACGAGTGGCCGCGACTGGCGGACCGTCGGTCTCGTCGCGGGAGCGACGCTGATATCGACCGGACTGGCGGCCTACGAGATCGTGCCGGCGAGCGTGACGCCGCTGATCCGCGACTCCCTGGGCGTCGGGTCGTCGGCGGCGGGCCTCCTCGTCGGAGTCATGTTCGGCACCGCAGTCGTGACGAGCCTCCCCGCCGGGGCGGTCCTCGACCGGACCGACACCCGACGGATGATGACCCTCGCCGTGCTCGCGCTGTTCGTCGCCGGCGTCTGGGGGTGGATCGCGGGACGGAGCGGGAGCTACTGGTCTGTGATCACCTCTCGCGCGGTCGGCGGCGTCGCCTACGTCGTCGTCTGGAACGCCGGCATCGACATCGTCAGCCGCGCCGTGAGCGCCGGCAGCCGGGCGACGGCCGTGGGGATCTTCACCGCCAGCGGGCCGGTCGGATTCGCCATCGGACAGGGGACGGGACCGCTCGTCGCCGCGCGGTTCGGGTGGCCGGCGATATTCCTGGCGTTCACCGGCGTCCCGCTCCTCGGACTCCTCGTCTTTCTGCCCGCGAGTCGCGGGCTGGGCGGGGCTCGCGGCGACGCGCCCTCGCTGGCCGAGTTCGGGACCGTCCTCCGCAACCGGACCGTCTGGCTCGCCGGAGCGCTCGGCTTTCTCAGCTACGCGCTGTATCTGTTCATCAACAGCTGGGGGTCGTCGTACCTGACCGGGGAGATCGGGCTCTCGCTGGCGGCGAGCGGCCTCTTGGTGTCGGTGTTCCCCGCCGTCGGCCTCGTCTCCAGGATCAGCAGCGGGCTCCTCTCCGACCGCGTCTTCGACGGTCGGCGACGGCCGGTCCTTCTCGGATCCTTCCTGATCGCGGCGCCCCTGATGCTCGTGTTCACCCGGCTCGGATCGATCCCGCTTCTCGTCGCGGTGTTGCTCCTCTCGGGCTTCGCGATCCAGCTCACGCTCGGCCTCTCGTTCACCTACGTCAGAGAGGTGGTCGAGTCCCACGTCGCCGCCACGGCGGTGGCGTTCCAGACGAGCGTCGGCCTCGCGGGGGCGTTCCTCTCGCCGATCGCCGGCGGGGCGGTCGTCGACGCCGCGGGCTTCGACGTCGCGTTCCTCCTCTTCGGTGCGCTCGCCCTCGGGGGCATCGCGCTCGCGTGGCGCGCGCCGGAACCGGTGGCCGGCTGACCGGCGTCGAATCGAACGGGCGAGAACGCGAGACGCCGACGCCCTGCCGCGGGTCAGACGATAGCGTCCGCGAGCGCCTCGACCGGGTGCGGCGGCTCTTCTTCCCCCTCGCGGTCGCCGAGCTGTGACCGGCAGGACGCGCCGGGCGCGACGACGGTCTCGCCCGCGGAGGCGTCGATCTGCTCGAAGAGGGTGCTCGCGACCGCCTGCGACATCGAGTAGTGTTCGGCCTCGTAGCCGAAGGAGCCGGCCATCCCGCAGCAGCTCGAATCGAGCGCGTCGACCTCGTAGCCCGCCCGGCGCAGGACGCCGACCGCGTGGTGGTCCTTCTTCGTCGACTTCTGGTGACAGTGTCCGTGGTAGGCCAGCGACCGCGACGGAGCGGCAGCGGCCACGCCGTCGCGTTCCAGCAGGCGGAACGTGTCGAAGTACTCCATCACGCCGTAGGTGTTGTCGGCCAGCCGCTCGGCGTCCGCCCCCGACAGCAGGTCCAGGTAGTCGTGCTGGAGCATCACGGCGTCGGACGGCTCGACGACGACGACGTCCCACTCGCCGTCGACGAGCGGAGCCAGCGCGTCGACGTTCCGCCGCGCCTTGTCGCGAGCCAGGTCGACGAACCCCTTCGAGTGCGGCGGCCGGCCGGAGCCGGTGACGCCGTCGGGAACCGCGACGTGGACGTTCGCCGCCTCCAGCGCCCGGACCGCGGCCTTGCCGGCCTCCGGGTGGTTGTAGTTCGTGTACGTGTCGGGGAAGAGGTAGACCTTCGAGTCGGCTTCGGACTCGCTCACGGCAGCCGTTCCGCGCGAATCGAACCAGTCCTCCAGGGAGGTGCGGTGGAACTGCGGCAACTCGCGTTGCCTGGCGATGCCGAGCGTCTTCTCCATCGCGAGGCGGGCACCGGGGAGTTCCGGGAGGAGGTTCGAGAGCGGCGCGAACGCGCTCCCGAGCTTCGAGAGGGTCCCCACGTTGGCGAAGACCTTGTCGCGGAGGCTCGATCCGTTCCGCTGGTGGTACTCGTGGGTCACCTCGGCCTTCAGCTTCGCCATATCGACGCCGCTGGGGCAGTCCTTCAGACAGCCCTTACAGCCGATACAGAGGTCCAGCACCTCCTCGACGAACTCGTCTTCGAACTGTTCGCCCTCGGGGAGGCCGCCGCTCATCGCCTGTCTGAGCATGTTCGCCCGGCCCCGCGTCGACTGGATCTCCTCCTCGGCGGCCCGGTAGGTCGGACACATCACGCCGCCGGTCGTCTCCTGCGGGCCGCGACAGCCCGCACAGCCGTGACAGAGTTCCGCCATCCCCCGGAACCCGTTCTCGTTGTCCCACTCCATCGCCGGGTCGAAGCCGGCGTCGAACTCGTAGTCCGGAGAGAACCGCAGGTCTGCGGTCATCTCGTGGGCCGACGTCGCGGCCGCGTCGTCGGACCGCACCTCGTCGGGGGCGTAGCCGCAGACGTTGCCGGGATTGAGCAGCCAGTCGGGATCGAACGCGGTCTTGAGATCGCGGAACGCGGACCAGAGTTCGTCGCCGTAGAGCTTCCGGTTCCACTGGGTTCGCGCCCGACCGTCGCCGTGCTCGCCCGAGACCGACCCGCCGTACTTCACGACGAGGTCCGTCACCGCGTCGGCGATGGCCTCGAACGTCTCGACGCCCTCGACCGTCTTCGTGTTGACGAGCGGACGGATGTGGAGGACGCCGGGGCCGGCGTGGGCGTAGTAGGAGGCGAAGGTGTCGTGGTCGTCGAGGATCTCCTGGAAGTCCGCCACGTACGCCGGGAGGTTCGCCGCCGGGATCGCGGTGTCCTCGATGTAGGCGATGTGCTTCTCGTCCGTGGTCCGCGACAGCAGGATCGGGAGCCCCGACTTCCGCATCTTCCAGAACTTCGCGCGCGTCTCGGCGTCGTGGGCCGCCATCGCGTCGACCGCGGTTCGCGGCTCTTCGGTCGTCACCGCGCCCTCGCTCGGATCGGTACCCGCCGACGCGTCCGGGACCCTATCGGCGACGAGATCGGCCACCTGCCGGCGGCCGTGATCGTCGTCCTCGGCGTAGAACTCCACGAGCAGCACCGAGTCCGTCCCGTCGGGGAGCGCCCCGACGACGTCGGCGAACTCCGCCGTGTCGCGGGCGAGGTCCAAGAGCACGTCGTCCATCACCTCCACGGCCGCGGGGTCGTGTTCGAGGATCGGCGCGACGTCCTCCATCGCGTCGAGGACGTCATCGTACGTCAGGAGCGCGACGGAGGCCGTGTTCGGAATCGGCTCGAGCGACACCGTCGCCTCGGTGACGATCCCGAGCGTTCCCTCCGAGCCGGCGAGGAGCCGCGCGAGGTTGACCGTCCCCGGTTCGCTGTCGGGGTCGACGCCGGAGTCGTCCGGCAGGCGGCGCTCGCCGCGCATCTCGTCGACGAGCATATCGAGGTTGTACCCCGAGACGTTGCGCTTCAGGTCGGGATACCGCTCTGTGATCTCGTCGGCCTCCTCGTCGAGGATGCGATAGACGGCGGCGTAGATCCGCTCTTCGAGCGTCCCGTCGGGGTCGCCCTCCTCGCGGAGGGTGTCGACGGAGATCTCCCCGAACGTGGTGACGCTTCCGTCGGCGAGGACCACCTCCGCGGATTCGAGGTAGTAGTCCGTCTTGCCGTAGCGGAGCGAGTGGGCGCCCGTCGAGTTGTTGCCGATCGCGCCGCCGAGCGCCGATTTGTCGCCCCACGCCGGATCGGGCGCGAACTTCAGGTCGTGCGGTTCCAGCGCCGCGTTCAGGTCGCCGAGTCGGATGCCGGCCTGCGCCGTCGCCGTCCCGGCGTCGGGATTGACCTCGACCAGCGAGCCCATCTCCGGCATCAGGTCGAGGACGACGGCCTCGTTCACCGTCTGTCCGGCCAGACTGGTGCCGCCGCCGCGGGGGAGCACCGGAATCCCCTCGGCGGCGCAGTACTCCATCGCGTTCGCGACGTCGGCGGTCGACGTCGGCATCACGACGCCGATCGGCGTCCGTTCGTACGCGGAGGCGTCGGTGGCGTAGAGCTGTCTGGAGTACGTGTCGAACCGGACGTCGCCCTCGACGACGGATTCGAGGTCCGAGACTAGGTCCGGACGCTCGACGTCGTCGCCGACGTAGTCGTAGTTTCCCGCCGTAGCGGGATCAGTAGCGTGTTCGCGGGAGTTCGAAGCCATGTTGTGAGTCTCTCGTTGGGGTGGGAACCGCGTCGGTCGCGGTCATCCTCGAAATCGGAAGCGGTCGGTCGTGAGGCAATACGACTGGACGCCGCCTGGATCAGAAGACGCCCGGGAACAGCACGTAGCTGAACAGCAGCGTCAGCAGCCCGGTCGCCGTCCCGTAGTAGAGAAGCGGGATCAGTTCCAGGCGGATGACCCGGCCCTCCTCGCCGACGAGGCCGACGACCGCGAGCGCGGCGACGACGTTGTGGACGGCGATGAGGTTGCCGATGGCCCCGCCGACCGCCTGCGCCCCGAGCATCAGGGTGCGGGAGGTGCCGATCTGGTCTGCGACGCCGTACTGGAAGGTCCCGAACAGGATGTCCGAGACCGTGTTCGAGCCGGCGAGGAACGCGCCGAACGCGCCGACGAACGCGGCGAAGAACGGGTAGGCGCCGCCGGCGACGCCGGCCATCCCCTCCGAGAGGACGATGAGCATGCTGTCGGTGCCGGTCGCCGATCCCGACTGGAGCATGATCTGGACCGTCGCGACCGCGAAGAGCAGCGCGACGACCGCCGGCGCGACCTTCTCGATCGTCTCGGCCCACGCGGCCTTGATCTCCGTCCCGTCCATCCCGTGCAGCGGGATCGTCACGAGGTGGACGGCGACGAACACCGCGCCCGGCAGGTACAGCAGCGCGAAGTCGTTCGTGAGTCCCGTCCCGAGGATGGTCTCCCGGACGAACGGCAGGGCCGCGAGGTCGCTCCAGGCCAGCGTGAACACGTCCATCGTGACGAACGACTGGACGGGGTCGACGACGCGTGTAACCACGAGCAGGAGCGCCACGAGGGCGTAGGGCGTCCAGGCCTTCCAGAGCGCCATACCGCCCGTGGGGACGCTGGACTGCACCGACCCGCCGTCGGCGGCGACAGCGACGTCGTCGCTCGTCGACTCGCCGGGCTGGATCTCGCCGATCCAGTGGTCCGGCCACGCCTCCTGCGGTGCGAAGTCCCACTCCTCGTCGGGGTGGAAGAAGCCGGCCTTGAGCGCGCTGACGGTGACGAGCAGACCGACCATCGACCCGAGCAGGCCGGGGAACTCCGGCCCGAGGAAGTACGCGGTCAGGAAGTACGGCACCGAGAACGACGCCCACGCAAAGAGCGTGAGGGGCAGCACTTCCAGCGCCGGGCGGATCGACCGCTCCTCGCCGAAGAAGCGAGTCATCATCGCGACGCCGATGAACGGGAGCGCGATACCCACGATCACGTGGTAGCTCGCGGCCCACAGCGCGATGTCCGCCACCCAGGTCGCGATGTCCGGGTACGTCCCGCCGGCGACGACGTCGGTCGTGATCGTCTCGACGCTCTCGAAGATGTCGATCATCCCGATGATGAGCGGCGTGCCGACCGCGCCGAACGTGATCGCCATCAGGTTGCCCGTGAGCGCGACGACGACCGCCGCCAGCGGCGGGAAGCCGAGTCCCACGAGCAGCGGGCCGACGATGGCCGCGGGCGTTCCGAACCCGGCGGCGGCCTCGATGAACGACCCCATCAGGAAGACGAGAAGCACCACCTGCACGCGGCGGTCCTCGCTGACGGAGGCGAAGCCCGCGTTGATCGCGTCGAACGCGCCCGTCTGCTTGAGCGTGTACAGCAACAGGATCGCGCCGAAGACGATGTAGAGGATGTTGGCCGCGGTGATGAAGCCGTTTATCGTCGCGGCGGCGATCCACGTCGCGTTCATTCCCCAGCCGACGACGCCGGCGGCGATCGCGACCACCCAGGCCACCGGCATCGTCCGCGTCGCGGGCCAGTAGAAGCCCACCATGAGGACCGCGATGGTCAAGAGCGGGAGCAGCGCGACCAGTACGTCGACCGCGCTAGCCATGTCGCTCAACCCCGTGATCTATGCCAGTCGATTTCGTTCCAGGATCGTTCCTGTTTCCGTGCATCGTGGCCTATCCGACCCAACTATTGTTATATATAGCTATCGTTTATCGGGGTTGCCACCGACGCGGACGGCGTGAGACGCCAGCCACTTCAGTCGTGTGAAGTACCCATTGAATCTGGGCCTCAAACGCCATTAAACGCCGTTTCAGATGGGATCTTTTCGCTTCGTCGAATGTCCGGAATCCACTCCGAAAGGGTCGGATCGGAAGTCCAATATACACGTGTGAACAGGGTGTGCGCACGTGTGTCGTGGCACCTCTCACGAGTGCAAAGGCTTATGCTCTCGTGTGAAGAGGTCGAATCGTGACCGACGACGCCCGCGCGCGCACCAGAAACGAACACGGGCAGTACGTCGACCGGATTCCGCTGGAGCGCGTCCTGGCGGTCTTCGAGGCGCGCGAGGACCGCGCGAGGCCGCTGACGGCCTCGGACGTGATGGAGGCGCTCGACTGCTCCAGGCGGACCGCCCACAACAAACTCAACGAACTCGAAGAGCGGGGCGACCTCGAAACCCGGAAGGTCGGGGCGCGCTCGCGGGTCTGGTGGATCCCGATGCCGACCGACCCGTCGCCGCCGGAATCGCCCGCCGACGGCGACACGGCGTCCGCCGGTCCCGACGCGGGGAGCGACGGCGCAACCGTCGAGGGGCGCCCGGCCGTCTCCGACGCGATCGCCGACGCCGACCTCCCGGGGAGCGGTCCGATGCTCGACGCGCGCCGGGAGGCGCTGTCGGCGGCCTACGAGTACCTCTCGGAACATCCGGAGGCGAAGAAGGCCGACTTCCTGCGGGACGTCTACCACGAGTATCCGGCGGGGTTCGAGTCCGCGGAGGGGTGGTGGAACGCGATCCAGCCCGCGCTGAAGCAGCTCCCCGGCGTCAACCCCCCGAAAGAGCGCGGCCACATCTGGCACTTCCTCGGCGGCTAGTCCCGACGCACCGCGGCGTCCCGCACTCGGCCGGCAGCCACGGCATTTATCATCGGTTGGGTCGGAGTACCGATCGACACACCGATGGATCCCGATCCGAGCGACGACGATCGGTCCGCCGCTCCGTCCGGAGGCGATCCGTCGCAGTGGGGTGATTCGGGAACGACGGGCGGCCGGGCGGGAGACGAGGGAGCCGACTCGGGACCGAGAAGCGACCGGATCGCGGACGACGGCGACAACTCCGAAGCGGATCGCGACGACGACGGACCCGGCTCGAACCGCGAGGGTACAGGTCCCGACTCGGATCGCGAGGGTACCGATCCCGACCCGGATCGCGACGACACCGACGCCCGGGACGGCCCCGTCACGACGTCCGACGGCGACGAGGTGTTCGCTCCCGAGGTGGAGGGTCGACAGTACAGGGGGACGTGGTATCTCCCCCTGCGCTACGACGAACTGAAGCGGGCGGGCGACACCGACGATCACCCCGATCGGGGCGAGGGCGGCGCGTTTCGGCTCACGGACCTGCCGCGGGTGCCCCGCGTCGGTCACATCGTCGGGCCGTCGGCCATCATGCTCGGCGCGTCGCTGGGGAGCGGCGAGACGCTCTTCTGGCCGGTTCTGAGCTCACAGTACGGGTGGACCCTCCTGTGGGCGTTCGCCGTCGGCGTGCTGACGCAGTTCGTGATCAACACCGAACTGCAGCGGTGGACGCTGGCGACGGGCGAGAGCGTCTTCCGCGCGTTCGCCCGCGTGGCGAACTACTGGCCGTGGCTGTTCCTGGCGGGCGGGCTGATCAGCCTCGGCTGGCCGGGGTGGGCGGCCGGTGCGGCGCGGGTCGGGACGGCCGCGCTCGGGTTGAGCGGCCCCGTCAGCCTCCTCGGGACCTCGCTCGCGACGTGGAAGCTCGTCGCCGTCGGGCTGATGGTCCTCATCTGGCTCTCCTATCAGGTGTCGTCGGTGATGTACACCGCCGTCGAGGTGTTCCAGATCGGCCTGCTCTTCGTCTCCATCGTCGCCGCCGTGCTGCTGGTGGCCGTCGCGGGGTCGTGGGTCGAGTTCGCGGACCTCCCGACGGCGGCTGCGTCCGTCGGGACGCTGCCCTCGGACCTCGGCATCGCCGTGTTCCTCGGCGGGCTCGCCTTCGCCGGCGCGGGCGGGTACCTCAACCTCTCACAGAGCCTCTGGGCCCGCGAGAAGGGCTACGGGATGGGGAACTACCAGGGGCGCGTGAAGAACCCGTTCCACGGCGAGGACCCCGAGCCGATCGAGCGCGACGGGTTCAGCTTCCCGCCGACGACGACGAACCTGAAGCGGTGGCGCGAGTGGTGGCGGGTCGTCCAACTGGAGCACTTCCTGACGTTCGTCGTCGGCCTGTTCGTGGTCGCGCCCGCGCTGATGAGCGTCGCCATCCGCTACGCTCCGGGGACCACCTCCGACGCCCTGCAGATGTGGCTCACCGACGTCGCGCCCGCGCTGGGGCCGATCGGGACCGTCCTCGTCTTCCTGGTGCTCTTCGTCGCGCTTTTCACCACCGAGTACGCCATCGTGGAGTCGTTCGTCCGAAACAGCGTCGACGCCATCTACGAGGCGTACGGCCGCGAGGCCGGCTGGGACCTCGAAACGCTCTTCTGGCGCGTCCTGACGGGCTTTTGTCTGTGGGGCATCGTCATCATCCTCGCGTTCACCTCGCCCTTCGAGGGGCGGGAGCCGTTCTTCTTCCTCGTCGTCGGCGCGGCGATGTCGGGCGTGATGATGTGGCCCTACACCGCCCTCGTCCTCGTGATGAACACGACGCGGCTGCCCGAGCACCTCCAACCGGGGTGGGCGCGCGTCGTCGCGCTGTGGTGGGCGTCGGGCTTCTACGGCTACTTCAGCGTCCTGCTGGTCGCCGACACGCTCGTCGAGTTCGGGCTGCCCGGGTTCGACGCCGCGGCGCTCGTCGCGGGGAGCGGCGTCGGCGGATACGCGCTGTGGGCCGTCTTCTTCGCGGTCCAGTCCTACGCCATCGCGGTGTCCGCGGGCGCGAAACGGCGCGCCGCGGGCACCGTCGAGAACGCCGAGTTGGCCGCCGGCCGGTTCTCGTAGCCGGTGACCGCCTCGGTTGTCCCGCCGTGCCGTCGGCCGCCGGACGGCAGCAACGAGACGGCCACCGAGAGAGAATGCGTCGGGCCCGGCCCGACCCTCGGGGTTTTGACGGTTCGACGCGTACCCGCGGTATGCTCGCGATCGCGCGCGGAGCGTACGACGAGATCGTTCACCGGGGGTACGAGGGCGGTGAGGAGGAGGTCTGTGGCGTGCTCGCGGGGAAGCACGGCGAGGAGAGTCGCGTCAGCGACGTCTTCGCCGTCGAGAACGTCGCCGAAGCGCCGCGGATCCGGTACGCGATGGATCCGGAGGCGCTGCTGGCGACCATCGACCGCGTCGAGGCCGACGGGATGGAGGTCGTCGGGTTCTATCACAGCCACCCGACGGGACCGCCGCACCCGAGCGAGACCGACGCCGAACGGGCGACGTGGCCGGGGTACTCCTACGCGATCTGCGCCCTCGACGGGTACCCGTACCTGGGCTCCTGGCGGTGGCGCGGCGACGAGTTCGAACGCGAGACCGTCGTCGTCGAAGCGTGAGCGGTTCGGAGAGGTGAGCCGCGGTTCGGAGAGGCGGGCCGCGGTTCGGGACGGACTGAACGTGGCGGCACGGAGAGAGCGACGGGGCCGGCGGACCGCCGAGGGCAGCCGTCAGCCGGCGCGGAACAGGAGCGCGGCCGCGACGAGCAGACAGACGACGAAGCCGCCGAAGGCGGCGTCGTAGCTGCCGTAGGTCGCGACGATCCCCACGTAGGCGGGGCCGATCGCGTTCGCGCTGAGGAAGATCGCCCGCGCGGCCCCGAGGTCCGCGCCCATCCCCTCCGCCGGCGCGCCGTCGAGGATGATCGCGTCCGCCAGCGGGAAGCCGGTCTTGTAGCCCAGCGCCAGCAGCCCGACCGCCAGCCAGATGGCGACGTTCGACCCGGCGGCGACGAGGGCGACGAGCGCGGCCGCCGCGACGAGCAGCCCGGTGACGGCGATACCGCGCCGAGAGAAGCGATCGCCCAGCGTGCCGGCGACCGGTTTCACCGCGAAGCCGACGGCGAACACGATAGCGAACGTCAGGCCGGCGAGGCTCTCGGAGAACCCCTTCGCCTGGGCCAGATACGTCGGCGCGAAGTTGATGAACCCGCCGACCATAAAGTAAAACAGCGAGAAGGCGACGAGCGTCTCGCGTTGCCGGCTGCTCTGAACCAGCCGCCCGACCGTGCTTCGGAGTTCGAGCGTCGGGCTCCCGACGCGGTATCCCTCGCGGGTCAGCGAGGCGTAGACCAGCGTGATCGCCGCGAGCGCGACGGCGACCGGAAAGAAGGGCGTCCGCCAGGTCGCGTAGGTCAGTGCGAGCACGGCGATACCGGACGAGAGGAGGCCGCCGAGGTCGGTTCCGGCGGCGTAGATCCCCAGGGCGCGGCCGCGCCGCTCGGTGAAGAGATCCGAGAGCAGCGCCCGCGAGGGGATCGCGAACAGCCCCTTTCCGACCCCGACGACGGTCGCGGCGACGAGAAACGTCGCCAGCCCGGTCGCCAGGCCGAAGAGCGCGAACCCGACCGCGAGGACGACGAGTCCGGGTACGATGAGCGTCGTCCGGTTCCACCGATCGGAGTACTCGCCGCCGGGGTACTGCACGAGCGCGTACGCCCCGCCGAAGATCGAGAGCGCGATGCCGGCCATCGCCTCGGAGATGCCGAGGTCGGCGATGATCGTCGGCAGAAGCGGCGAGAGCAGGAACCGGCCGGTCTGCAACAGCGCCCACCCGAGCGAGACCGTCACGAGCATCCGACGGGCGTACGGCGACGTTTCGGTCGACGACTCGGTCACGACTCGGGTTCGGCGACGGACGGTAAGGTGCGTTGCGATTCTCGTCTCACGATTCGCCCCGTGGGGAGGTCCGACGGGGGGCTACGAACGCCAGAAGGACGGCGTCAGAAGCACCAGGACGGGGATGATCTCGATCCGGCCGATCCACATCAGCAGCGTCATCGCGAACTTCGTCGTGGGCGGGAACGGCTCGTAACTCGCGAGCGGGCCGGCGATCCCGAAGGCGGGGCCGACGTTGAAGAACGTCGCCGCGACCGCGCTCATCGCCTCGAACTCCGTGACGGCGACCTGAACGCGGGAGGCGTCGATCACGACGAAGACGGTCCCGAGGATGAAGAACACGAGGCTGACGAGCGTGTAGGCGTAGATGTCTCGGACCGTCTCCTCGTCGACGACGTTCCCGCTCAGTCGGACCGGGCGGATCGCGCTCGGCGTCGTCGCCACGAACAGGTCCCGGCGGAACGCCTTGATCACGACCAGCCAGCGCAGCGCCTTGATCGAACAGGTCGTGCTGCCGGCCATCCCGCCGATGAACATCCCCACGAAGAGCAGGTGCTTCGCCGCCGGCGACCAGAGGTCGAAGTCGACGCTCGCATAGCCCGTGGTCGTGACGATGGAGACGACCTGAAACAGCGAGTGACGGACCGTCTCTTCGACGGTCAGCGCCGCCGCCGCGTCGGTGGACAGGACGGCCGCGGTCGCGACGGTGAACAGCGTGAGAGTACCGACGTAGAAGCGGAACTCGTCGCTCTCGCGGAGGCGGGAGAAGTCCCCCTGCAGAACGAAGTACAGGAGCACGAAACTGGTCGCCCCGAGAGCCATAAACGGAATCACCGCCCACTGGACCGCCGGAGAGAACGTCGCGATGCTGTCTCCGCGCGGCGAGAACCCGCTCGTCGAGACCGCGGTGAACGCGTGGGCGACGGCGTCGAAGAGGGTCATCTCCGGGGCGAGGCCGACGACTCCGAGCAGCGAGAGGACGACGATCATCAGCGCGGTCAGCCCGACGTAGAGCTTCCACAGCAGCGCCGCCGTCTCGGAGATCCGCGGGGTGAGTTTGTTGACGTCCTGGGTCTGCGTCTCGGTCTCCATCAGTTGCGCGCCGCCGACCGAGAGCTGCGAGAGCAGCGCCGTCGCCAGCACCAGGATGCCGAGGCCGCCGAGCCACTGCAGCGTCGACCGCCACAGGTGGATCGCCCGGGAGTGCGCCCCGAAGTCGACGACGACGGTCGCGCCGGTCGTCGTGATCCCGCTCATGCTCTCGAAGAGCGCGTTGACCGGCGTCGCGAGCGTGCCGTTCCCGGCCAGCAGGAAGGGGACCGTTCCGACCAGCGCGATGCTCAGCCAGGTGAGCGCGACCATCAGGAAGGCCTCTCTGGCCCGTAAGTCCCGCGTCTCTGGGAGCCGTTCGAGCCCCGCGCCGACCAGCAGCGTGCCGACCATCGGGACGAGAAACGGAACGATCGGCGTGCCGTCGTAGAGCGCCAGCGCGAACGGGAGCGCGAGCGGCACCCACAGCCACTTGAGGATCGTTCCGACGAGTCCGACGCTGACGCGCCAGTCGACGCGGAGCGTCACGGAGACCGCCTCCGGCCCGTCGACGGTGCCGCTTGCCGCCGGTCCGCACCGTCGGTCATAGGTTCGACGCGCTGGCCCCGCCGTCGATCGGGAGGGCGACTCCCGAGATAAACGACGAGACGGGAGACGAGAGGAACGCCACCGTGCGGCCCAGTTCCATCGGATCGCCGATGCGGCCGACGGGGATCTCCCCGGCCCAGTCGTCGAGCCCCGCCTCGTAGGAGTCGTACTCGCCCTCCCGAACCCCTCGCTCGACCAGTTCCTCGACGCGCGCGGTCTCGTGGGTCCCCGGGAGCACGGCGTTGGCGCGGACGTCGGGAGCGAGTTCCGTCGAGAGCGTCTTCTCCAGGCCGACGACGCCCGCTCGAACCGAGTTCGAGAGCACGAGGTCGTCGACGGCCTCCTTGACGCTGATCGAGGCGATGGTCACGATCGTCCCGCCGTCGCCCGCGCGGAGGTGCGGTTCGGCCGCCCGGACCGACCGCACGACGCTCTTCACGAGGAGGTCGAAGGCGTCGTCCCACTCCTCGTCGGTCGTTTCGAGGAACGGCTTCGCGGGCGGGCCGCCGGCGGACGTGACGAGGTGGTCGAGGCCGCCGAACTCGTCGACGGGGCGCCGGACGAGCGCTTCGACCGCGTCGGCGTCGGTCAGGTCCGCGGCGTGACCGAGCACGGTCGCGTCGGCGGCGGCGTCCCCCCGGACGTCCTCGACGGCCGCCGCGAGGAGCTCCTCGTCGCGACCGTTCAGCACCACGTTCGCCCCCTCGGCGGCGAGTGCCCGCGCGGAGGCCTTCCCGAGACCGCTGCTGGAGGCGGTCACGAGGGCGGCGTCGCCGGCGAGTTGCAGGTCCATACGAGTGCGTGCGGCGGCGGGGACAAAAGCGTTGACAGAAGCGCCGCACCCCCCTCCACGAGATATTTATCCCTGGACCGTCTCACCGTCGGCACGCAATGAGCGATTCAGACAAGGTCGACGAGGCGCTCGAACGCGTCCGCACCGCCTTCGACGACGCCGCGAACGAGGCAGAGGAGATGACCGAAGAGGCCCGCGCGGAGGTCGACGAGGCCATCGACAGCCTCGAAGAGCGGATCGAGAAGCTCCGAAGCTGAAACGCGTCGCTCGTTGCGGGTCGATCACGACCCACCGTCGTCAGGCGCGGTGGAGGCGTCGTTTTTCGACTCCACCGAGCCTTCGTCCGTGGAGAACACCGCGCCCGAGGCGTGTCGGCGGACCGTCCCGATCAGGTTGACCGCGAAGAGGCCGAAGCCGACGGTCGAGGCCGTCCCGGCGAGAAGGAGCGCCGTCGAGACGTCGGTCACCGCTCCCACGGCCAAGAGCCCCTCGGCGAGGACCAACGCCGTGGTCCCCCCGAGGAGCGCCGCCAAGTCCGCCCGCGCCAGTCGGTCGTCGTAGAGGTCGTCGATCATTGGCACGGCCTCAAGGCCGAGGCGGTCGCTGTAGCGGTGGACCCACACGATGAACGGGACGACGTGATAGAGCGTCCCGGCGACGACGAACCCGACGACCCCGAACAGCAGGAGGTGCGTCCCCGCCGGCGACCCGAACGTCGCGCGCGGGTCAAGCGGTGAGGCGTACCAGGCGGGGACCGTCAGGACGGCCCAGGCGACCATCGCGGCCGCGGCGACGGCGTACCGGCGGAGCATCGGGTTCCACGCAACCGCGGTCTCGACGAGTCGACGACCGAGGACGACCCCCATCGCTCCGACGCCGGCGGCGACGAGTATCGCCCCGAGCCGGCCGACGGCGACGGCGTCGAACAGCCGCCCGCCGGCCAGCAGGAGGACCCCGATCGGATACCCCGCCTCCTCGAACCGCCTGAGGTGGCGATCGGTCCCGTGGAGTTCGGTCTGGGTGAACATCGTCCCGAGTTGATACAGCGCGCCGAACACCGTCGTCAGGACCGCCCCGAAGACCGCAAGCGTCGCGTGCGAGCCCCGAAGGGCGCCCCGCGAGACCGGAAGCCCCGCGAGTAGCGGTCGCGTGTACCCGATCGCCAGGACGAGGCCGAAGGTCGTCACCAGCAGGAAAAACCCGAGCGCGAGCGCGAAGTGTCGCTCCGTCACGTCCCAGGGTCGAACCCCGAGGAGCGTCCGGCCGACGTTGTAGACGAAGGTCCAGAAGCCGACGAGCAGCAGGACGCCGAAGAGGGGGAGCCACGCGTAGCGGCCGCCGAGGAGGCTGACGGCGAACCCCGCGAGGCCGCCGGTCACGGCCCAGAGCTGAACTCTCGATAGCAGGCGCGAGTGGAGGGTCGTCCCGGACCACACCGGGACGAACTGCGTCATCGCGCCCATAATCGTGACGCAGACCCACCCCGCCAGGAGCAGGTGGACGTGCGCGAGCGTGATCGCGCCCGGGAGCACTCCCAGCGGGTCGAGGGTCCCGGCGAGTGCCCCCGCGAGGAGGAACGCCAGCCCGACGAGGAAGTGCCGCAGCGGGATCGCCATCGGGGGTTGCGTGTCCGTCTCGATGTCGCCCGGTATCGCGCTCATACGAGCGAGTTGCGGGCGGATCACCCTGGGCCTGCACGCGAATATGTTCGCCTGTAGGGTTAGGCGGACGGCCGACCACTCCCCGACGATGAGCGATTCCCAGGTCGACGAGGAGGGCGAGAGAGAGGCGACGCTCCGGAGACTCGCCGCGCGAGCGTGCGATCACGACGCCGTGGCAAACGCGTTCGTCGCGAAGAGTTTCACCGACCTGCTCGTGGTCGTCGACCTCGAGCCCGACGAGAGCGGCGTCCCGACGGAGACAGTCGACCTGTTGGAGTCCCACGGCTGTCGCGGTGCGAACGAGGTGTACGACCGGGCGGCCGAGGACCGCTCTTCGGTCGGCGAGTCCGACGGGGCCGCCCGACACCAGTTCGTGGACACCGAGACGCGCGGCGAGCACCGGTCGTACGTCGTGGACTGACCGTCGCCGGCGACGACGCACCGGCCAGCCACGGGTCGGCCGTGACCGCCGGAGGCGCGGCGCGAACATATTCGTGCCAACGGCGAACAGTGCGGAGGGCGACCGTCCGGACGATGCCACGAATCGACATCGCGGACGCGCGGACGTACGACGAGGACGCCTTCTCGGCGACCGGCGTGTTCCGCACCGAGCGCGCGAAGGTCGTCTACGCCTGCTTCGAGCCGGGGCAGTTCATCCCGGTGCACGCGCCCGACAGCGACGTCGTCGTCGACGTCCGATCGGGACGCGGTCTGGTTCGCGAGGCCGAGACCGACCACCGGGTCGAACCGGGCGACGTCGTCGCCGTCGAGGCCGGGATGGAGCGCGGAGTCCTGGCCGACGAGGGCGAACGCCTGGAGGCGCTCCTGGTGACCGCGCCGCCGCCCACCGACGCCGAGCACGACCCGGTCCGACGCGGTCTGCGCCGGGGGGAGTTCCGGCCGCCGCTGTCGGGCGAGCGGTCCGGCGATGCGTCGGCGGACGGATCGGAGGGATCGCGATGACGAGAGTGGTGCGCCTGTCCGAACTGGAGGCCAGTCCACACGCGAACGTGTTTCCGGAAGCGGAACCGAAGACCGTGCTACTGTCGCTGGAGGCGGGCGAGCGCGTCGCCTCCCACACTCACCCCGGTCGCGACGTCGTCCTGCACCTCCTCGACGGCGCGGTCGAACTCGATCTCGACGACGAGACGCGCGCCCTCGAATCCGGCGACGTCGTGCGGTTCGAGGGCGAGCGAGAGATCTCGCCGGCCGCGACGGAACCGAGTACGGCGCTTATCGTTCTGGCGCGCCGGACGGACGGGTGAGTCGGTTACCGGCGCCGCTCGGCCGTGTCCGGAATGCGGACGCTGGTGAGCCCGACCAGTAGTTCGCCGGTCATCTGAGCGAACGTCGCGACGACCGCGACGGCGAACGTGCCGACGGCGACCGCCACGAGCGGTTGGCTGCCGAGCAGTTCTCCACCGAGCGCGGCGAGGATCGCGGCGATCTGCACCGCGAACAGGAGGTTCAGTCGTGTCATGTTCTTACCGGGAGTTACGTCTCGACGGTAATAGGCCGTGCGCGAGACGTGTCGGCAGGGGGTCTGGTGCCGTGGCTTACGGTGCCAAGAGCCACGAGGGTGAACCGAAGCGGGTCAGCCCGAAACCGAACGTACCGGCGAGCGGCCGGAACGACCGTCCGAAGCGGAGCCTACGCCGGGTCCGGGTCGAAGATCTCGGGGCGCTCCTCGCCCTCGGCGCGAACGACGGCCATACAGCCCTTGCGGGCGACCCGCGACAGCGAGTGGTCGACGAGCTTGAAGTCGCCCGGCACCGGGGAGTTCATCGTCGCGATCGCCGTGCTCCCCGGCGGCACCTCGCGCGTCTGGATGTGCGTCTGCGGCTCCGTGCTGAGCGAGCCGTCGGGGTAGAGTTCCTCCCAGACGCTCCCGATCGGGTGGAAGCTGCTCGCGAGGTTCGGCCCGCCGTCGACGAAGAACACCCGGACGGTCTCGTCGGTGCCGGCGGTCACCGCGGGGCCGCGACCGGCGGGCGTCCACGCGTACTTCTCGCCGTTCATCAGGACGTAGGTCGGCTCCTCGCTGCGCATCGACGCCATATCGAACTCGTGGTGGCCCTCCTCGCCGGCGGACTCGTTCGTGTAGAGTTCGTGCTGGCCGATGTAGATCTCGTGGTCGACCTCCGGCATCCCTTCCGGCGGCTCGACGAGGATGAGGCCGAACATCCCCGCGCTGATGTGCATGTCCATGTTCGCGACCGCGCAGTGGTAGATGTACGCACCGGGG